>VFKM01000124.1 GCA_009885545.1 Flavobacteriales bacterium | reverse complement strand
TCAACATACTCGTCACCTTGAATGTATTCTAGACACTCTTCAAGACTAAAGATTTTTGGTGGAACTAAACGAACTTTGTCATCCGCTCCAGAAGAACGCATGTTACTCATTTTCTTCGTCTTAGTAACATTCACACACAAATCTCCAGCACGTGAATTTTCACCAATTACTTGACCTTCATAGATACTTTCATTCGAATTGATGAAGAATTTACCTCTATCCTGAAGATTATTCATTGAGAAAGGAATAGACGTTCCTAATTCTAAAGAAATCAAAGACCCATTTTGACGTCCTGGAATATCACCTTTATAAGCTTGATATTCTAAGAAACGGTGCGTCATAATTGCTTCTCCACCAGTTTGAGTCAATAAGTAATTTCTTAAACCAATAATTCCTCTTGATGGAATTTGGAATGAAATAATCATTCGAGCTCCTTTTGGAGTCATGTTGGTCATTTCACCTTTTCTTTTCGTCACGGCTTCAACAGCAGTTCCTGAAAATTCTTCTGGTAAATCGATCGTCAATTCTTCAACTGGCTCGCTTTTTTTACCATCTATTTCTTTCAAGATAACTTGTGGTTGTCCAACTTGCAATTCATATCCTTCTCTTCTCATTGTTTCAATTAAAACAGATAAGTGAAGAACTCCTCTACCAAAAACAACCCATTTATCAGCTTTATCAGTATCAGAAACACGCATTGCCAGGTTTTTCTCTAATTCTTTTTGTAAACGCTCTTGAATATGACGAGATGTTACAAATTTCCCTTCTTTACCGAAGAAAGGTGAATCATTGATTGAGAAAAGCATTGACATTGTAGGCTCATCCAATTGAATAGTTGGAAGTGGTTCAGGATTTTCAAAATCACAAATACAATCTCCGATTTCAAAACCTTCAATTCCTGTTATTGCACAAATATCTCCAGCTTGAACAGCAGTAACTTTAAGACGTTCAGTTCCTTCATAGACAAAAATCTCTTTAATTCTATGTTTTTCATGAGTTCCGTCGCGTTTAGCTAAAATCACTTGTTGATTTTCCTTTACCTCGCCACGGGTTAAACGACCGATAGCAATTCTTCCAACATACGTTGAAAAATCCAAAGAAGTAATCAACATTTGCGTATTTCCTTCCTCAATTTTACGAGGTGGGAATGTTTCTAAAATTTGATCTAACAATGGTATAATCGATGTAGTAGGTTGTTTCCAATCTGTTGACATCCAACCATTTTTTGCTGAACCATAAATTGTAGCGAAATCCAATTGTTCTTCGCTTGCATCTAATTCAAACATTAAATCAAATACTTTTTCATGAACTTCTTCAGGAGTACAATTGTCTTTATCAACTTTGTTGATTACTAATAAAGGCTTTAACCCTAAAGACAATGCCTTACCAAGCACGAAACGTGTTTGTGGCATCGGACCTTCAAAAGCATCAACTAATATACAAACTCCATCAGCCATGTTGAGTACTCTTTCAACCTCACCACCGAAATCGGCGTGACCTGGAGTATCAATAATGTTGATTTTAGTTCCTTTGTACGAAACAGAAACGTTTTTAGAAACGATAGTAATACCTCGTTCTTTCTCTAAATCGTTACTATCCATGATCAAATCTCCTGTTGGACGATCACGTTCATTCAAAACCATTCCAGCTTCAATCATTTTATCTACCAGAGTAGTCTTACCGTGGTCAACGTGTGCAATAATTGCAATATTTCTAATTTCCATATAAATTAAGGAATTCTAGTTAATTAATCTTTTTTGTTAAATGGCTTTCCAAAAGTTCTTGGACGACTTCCAGAACCTGAACTACTTCCACCTTCACGACGGCCTGAACCTTCACTTCGGCTTGAACTATTTCCTCCTCTGTATCCACCTTCTGATCTACCTTCGCTTCGGTTTCCGCCTTCGCTTCTTCCTTCACTTCTGTATCCACCTTCACTTCGGCTACTTCCACCAGAACTTTCACGTCTTGGTCTATCGTCACTTCTGTTAGAACTACTTCCTCCTCGGTAACCGCCTTCACTTCTTCCGCCACTTTCGCCACGTCGAGCTCCACCATCTCTACCTCCTTGGAATTTACCTCCAAATGAATTTCCACTTCTTCTATCTCCACCACTACGTTCACCTCCGCCACGGTTTCCACCGCCACTTGGTTTATCTTTTGTAATTTCAATACTTACAGCATTTCCTTCATATTCAGCACCATTTACCTTTTTCAAGATATTGTCAGAATACTCATTATCGGCTTCAAAGAAAGAATAAGAAGTCATGATATCGATTCGACCAACGTTTCCAGAGTTCAATCCAGTTGCATCGCAAATTAAACGCAATAAACCACCAGGATTTAATCCATCACGACGTCCAATACTCACGAAGAAACGTGTTTTACCACTTTCTGTTTCGTTTGTTTTACGCTCACGTCTGTTCGGACGATCATCATTTCTATCATCTGCTTTCGAAGCTGAAGCATTTAAATCGCCTGCTCTTTCGTAATATTCAATAAAACGATTGAATTCAGTCGAAACGAAATGTTTAATTACGTCTTCTTTCGAAAGTGCCTCAAATTCAGCCATAATTGTAGGCATAAACTTTTGAATATCTTTCTCTCTCACATCGGTTGAAATAACCTTGTGGATTAATTTAAGCAATTGAATTTCACAAATTTCTTCTGCATTAGGAACAGTTCCTAATGTAAAAGTTGTACGCATTTGTTTTTCAATAGCTCTGATTTTACCTGTTTCACGAGTATTTACCAATACCAATGATTCACCTTTTTTACCTGCACGAGCTGTTCGTCCACTTCGGTGAGTATAATTTTCAATATCATCAGGTAAATTATAATTGATAACGTGTGTTATGTTATCAATGTCTAATCCACGAGCAGCAACATCGGTTGCAACTAATATTTGTAAATCTTTTTTACGGAAGCGATCCATAACACGGTCACGTTGCACTTGAGATAAATCTCCATGTAACGGTTCTGCATTATATCCTTCTTTAGCTAATTTATCCGCTACACTTCCAGTTTCTTGACGTGTACGGCAGAATATCAAACCATATATATTAGGATTAAAGTCGATAAGACGTTTTACAGCAGCATAACGATCTTTCTCTTTCACAACATAATAGATGTGATCAATGTTCTCGTTACTTTGGTTTTTATGTCCAATCGCAACCTCCAAAGGGTCGTTCATGTATGTTTTTGCGATACGTGCTACTTCAGCAGGCATTGTTGCAGAAAACAACCAAACATTTTTCTTTTCAGGAGTTGTTTCCAATATCGCATCGATATCTTCTTTGAATCCCATGTTAAGCATTTCATCTGCTTCGTCTAATACAACGTATTCAACATCCGATAATGAAATAGCTTTTCTATTTATTAAATCCATCAAACGTCCTGGAGTCGCAACGATCACAGATGCCCCTCTTTTAATGTCAGACATTTGTTTACGAATATCTGTCCCACCATATACTGCTACAATACTAACTTTTAAGTATTTAGAGTATGATTCCAGATCTTTTGCAATTTGCAAGCAGAGTTCACGCGTTGGGCAAATTATTAAACCTTGCGGTGTTTTTGCGTGATTTTCAATGTTGTTCACTAATGGTAGACCAAACGCTGCGGTCTTACCTGTTCCTGTTTGAGCTAATCCAACAAAATCGCTATCCTTTCCTAATAGGTGTGGAATTGCTTGTTCTTGGATGGGAGTCGGTGCTTCAAACCCCAGTTCTTTTATCGACTTCAGCACCTCACTCTTTAACCCGAGTTCCTCAAATGTCATTATATATTTTTAAAATTGGGTGCAAAGGTACGTATAAAAAGAGGAAAGGCGAAATTTATTTTATTTTGAAGACGAAACAAGCAAATAATAAGATGAAAGGTCGGATTAGCAAGATTGGCATCATTTTAACTTCAAAAAAATACAGGTGAAACAATTATAAATGACTGAAATTAAAGAACTTAATCTTTCGAATTATTTTCGTTTTTGACGATCTCTTGATCCATTACATTTGGCATCTCTTCGTCTAAAATTGGTGTAGACGGGATTTGGCTATTTCTATTTGGTTTGAACTCGATTGCATTTTCCAAATCAGAGACATATTGATCTAATGGTTGTTGAATATCATTCTTTGTTTCGGCGATCAAACCTGTGAGATTCAAGTCTTTTTTAATGTCCATCCCTGATTTTTTGATCTCATGTTGCAAATCATTTGACGCCTCTTTAATTTGACGAATAGTTTTTCCCATTGTTCGTGCAATACCAGGGATACTTTTCGATCCAAAAAACATAAGAATAAAAACCAATATCACAAGAATTTCTGTACCTGCGATATCATTTAAAAATAACAGCATTTGTTTCTTAAATTGAGATTACAAAAGTAAGTATAAAAAAGCTGTTCAAAGAAACACCATTTTAAATTATTTAATAGTTTGAAGGTTTTGAACCATTTTTAAAATAATTTTCCGAGGAAAGAGAGGCAAAATCCAATTAATTGCAAAATTCAATGTATTATTAGATATCGCAATTAACTTCCCTTTTTCCATAGCTTTATAACCTTTTCGTGCAGTTGATTCAGCAGAAACTGCAGATTTAAACAAACCACTCCCCTCCATTCCTGCCGCTTTTTCAAATTCTGTTTGCACTGGTCCTGGACAAAGAGCGGTCAATGTAATGCCTTCATTACAAACTTCTTGAGCAACACCCTGGGTAAAAGAAACTACAAAAGCTTTCGTCGCAAAATATACTGTTTGCATTGGTCCAGGCATAAAGCCAGCAGTACTTGCGGTGTTCAGTATTTTACCAAATTTTCTTTTAATCATTTCAGGCAGAAACAGATGAGTCAATTCTGTTAAAGCAATTATATTGAGTTGAATCATTTCACGTTCTTTTTTCCAATCTCTTAGATGAAATTTACCATATCCACCCAAACCAGCGTTATTGAACAAGTATTCGACCTCTATCTTTAGATTTTTAACACTTGCAAATAATTCATGAGCAGCATTTTCTTTCATTAAATCCATGGGAATAACAACAACTTGAATGTTATGTGTTAATTCTAATTCAGTCTTCAACTTCAATAATTCATCTTCACGTCGAGCAACAAGAACTAAATCCCGCCCTTTAGAAGCGTGAATTTTTGCTAATTCTAAACCAATACCACTTGATGCTCCCGTAATTAATCCAACATTATTCATTTTAACTATTTTTTTTCGTTATTCAATTTTACTATTTCTTTATTGCATCCCATGCTATCTCAAATAGCCTATTTTTAAATTCAACATCATTTTGAAATGACGGATTGTTTTTCAAAAATTTCACAGTTGTTTCTACCAAGCTTGACATTATTTGAAATAACAATAAGGAATTAACATCCTTAAAGACATTTTTTTGGCGTCCTTGTTCGGCTAATTCTAAACTCATTTGAACATATTTATGTTTAGCTTCAATTTCAGATGAGAAATAAGGTGAATTTTCGAATTGTAACATAAAATCAAAATCTTCAGGATTTTCCAAATTCCATTCAACAGCAGCTAACCAAAGCGTATAAACACTTTCTTTCAAGGTTGCTTCTTGGTATATCTGACTAACCGTATAGTGAAAAATCCTGTCTTTTATTTCATAATACATTGCATGAATCAATTCCGCTTTTGTCGGAAAATAATGAAAGAGAATACCATTACTCACACCTGCTTCCTTTGCAATTCTTGCTGTTGGAGTTGCATAAAATCCATTTTCTGAGAAAAGCTTTTTAGCTGTATTTATTAATAGAAATCGTTTGTCTGACATTCTTTTTTTTTGCAAATGTAATACTAATTTTTAAATAGACTGATTAGTCGGTCTATGAATTTTTAAGTATTATATGCATCATTATTCAATGACAAAAATATTATTCAATAACCAGCTTTTTCTTTTGGATATGAATTTAGAATCGCCTTAGCCTTTGCCAATAAAATTCCATTTTGATTTTCGATTTTCGCTTCCATAAAAATCAATCTATGACCTTTTTTTACTAATTCTGATGAAGCTACTAAATGATCATTTAAAAAAGCAGGGGCTAAATAAGTTATAGATAATTCTACTGTTGATACAACTTTTCCTTCTTCACAAACAGTGGAAAGTGCTCCAACACCAACAGTAGCATCTAATAGCGATGAAAGAACACCTCCATGAGCGGCTATTGGAGTTGCCAAATGAAATTGATTTATATTCAATTTATATTCAACAATTCCAGGAGACATTATAGTAAAATCCATACCCAATAATCTTCCAAAATTATTCTGTTTCACGTAGGACACAATAAGTGGATTACTGCTCAAATCAAGCATTTACATTAGATTTTAAATGAACATCCATTTGCGGGAAAGGGAAATGTAAACCAGCTTTTTCAAATTCTCCATAAACTCGTTCATTCATAGAATAGAATACAGGATTTACATCATCTGTTTTCACCCAGGCTTGTACCGTAAGATCAACCGATGAATTTGACAGTAATTGAATTCCTATAAATACCTCAGGGTCAGAAAGTATTCTAGTGTCTTCTTGAATAAATTGTTCAATTATTTTTTTTGCCTTCTCAAAATCGTCTCCATAAGAAATGCTATATAACCAATCCACTCTTCGAATATCTGCCTTGGTGAAATTTATTATGTTTCCATTGGCAACAGGGCCATTCGGCAGTATTATTACCTTATTATCTGTTGTATGTAAATAGGTGTTAAATATTTGAATTTCTTTTACAATACCTTTTTCACCTTGAGTAAAAACTAAATCACCGACCCTAAAAGGCTTCAGAACCAGGATCATAATTCCTCCTGCGAAATTAGAAAGAGTTCCAGAAAACGCCATACCGATAGCCAAACCAGCGGCTCCTAATAAAGCTACAAACGAAGTCATTTCAATACCTAACTGACTAATTGCGGTAACAACAACTAAAATCTTGAAAACCATTGAGATAAAACTCGTTGAAAAGGTAACCAACCCTTCATCTGTATTGCTTTTTCTTAGAATCTTTCTTATTCCTTTTGAAAGAATTTTAGCTATCCAAAAACCAACAATTAAAATTATAATACACAGTATTAAATTCGTTCCAATTTTTATTAAAAATTGATTCACATCGGTGTATTTTATTCCAAAAACCTCTTCAAGCCACTCCATTTAATATCTTTTTAGAAACAAAAATAATCCTTCTTTAATATTCCGGACACAAAATTCATTTAAATGCAAACAAAGAAGTTATTTTTGCACTATGTTTTTTATTCTATCGAAAGCTTTATTGTTTTTTATATCTCCTTTTACTTGGTTTGTTTTAGCCGTTTTAGGTGCTTTTTTTTGGAAGAAAGAAACAGGAAGAAAACGATTTAAATGGACGGCAATTATTCTTTTTATTTTTTTTACAAATACTGTAGTATTTTCAGAATTTTGCCGATTATGGGAAGTTCCTGGTAAAAAAATCACAGAACTAAAAAAATATGAAGTTGGAATTGTACTAACCGGAATGGCTGAATACAATACTGACTTGAACGTCATTAGTATTCGTAGAGGTGGAGATCGAATCTGGCAGGCAATAACACTCTATCATAAAGGAAAGATCAAAAAAATTCTCATTAGCGGGGACAGCGGATATATAACCGATCGAGGTCTGCACGAAGCGAAGCAAATGAAAGAAGTTTTAATTGGATGGGGAATTCCAGAGAAAGATATTATTACCGAAGAAATTTCTCGAAACACCTATGAAAATGCTGTTGAAACCCAAAAATTACTAAATCGTTCCTATCCACATTTCACTAAATTCTTATTAATTACCTCTGGATCTCATATGGCCAGAGCAAAAGGATGTTTTGATAAAGTCGGATTAAAATGTGAAACGTATTCAACTGATTTATATACTGGGCCTTCACACTCCTATTTCTGGGATCAATATCTCGTTCCATCATTCAGTAATTTTGAAAATTGGAATCATTTGACAAAGGAATTTGTAGGGTATCAAACATATGATATTATAGGGTATATATAATCCATTCCAATCCAACAATTCGAAATATTTTTCTACATTTAGAAAAAATATCCTTATGTTTTTTAATTACATAAAAGCTTTAACCTACATTCAAGAAATTGAAAAGTTATTAATGCGTATTACTCACACAATTCATCAAAATAAATTTCTAAAATCATTTTAATTTTTCTATTCTAAAGATGAATAAAGCACTGTTATTCTTTATTATTTTTTTGTTTTCTATAAGAACTGGACAAACGCAATCCATTGATTCAAAATTGAAGATAATTTCACAGAAAAAAGATTCAAAGAATAAGGTTCATAAATTAAATATTGAATCTGAGTTATTGTGGAACGCAGGAAAATACGACCTATCAAAAGCTTATGCGATAGAAGCTCAAATTGCAGCTCACAAAATTAAAGATTACGAAGGGGAAGCAATGGCTTACAATAACATTGGAATTGTTTATGACTATCTCGGCATTTATTCGGAATCATTAAAAAATTATTTCAAGGCACTCAAACTTCAAAAGAAGATAAAAGACGAGAAAGGTCTCGGGTATACCTACAACAACATTGGATTAATTTATTCTAATCAACTAAACTTTAAAAAAGCGATAGAAAATTACCAATCAGCACTTTATTTAAGGAAAAAAAATAATGAAAAAGAAGGTATTTCTTCGACATATAACAATTTAGGAATTGTCTATATGAATCAAAAGAAATATGACAAAGCGCTTGATAATTATTTTGCATCTGTTATGATGGATTCTATCCTGCATGATGAGAGAGGAATTGCAGCCTCTTTTAGTAATATTGGTCAAGTTTATTTAGAAATGGGGGATTTCGATAAAGCCCTCTCTTATTGCAACAAAGCATTTGCATTAAGAAAAGAAAGGAATGATCCCTATGATTTGGCCAACTCATACCTCAATTTCGGATCATTATATTTAATGCAAAACAACTATGTAGAAGCTAAAAAACACTTCTTAATAGGTTTAAATATTGCTAAAGAAATTGGAGCTAAAGAATCGATTAAATACATTTATCAGAAATTATATGGTATAGCTGAGCATGACAAAGAAGTAGCTAAAGCTTATGAATATTATAAGTACTATATCCTTTACAAGGATAGTATGATGAATGAGGCAAACATTCAACAACAAGCTCAAATCGAAATAAAATTTAAATATGATCAAGAGAAGGCTGAAGAAAAATTAAAACAGGAAAAACAAAAAATCCAAGACAATCAAGAAAAAAAACAACAGCAATATATTTTGTGGACACTGATTCTTGTTATAATCTTGATTCTCGTTTTTCTTTGGTTTTTAAACAAAAACAGGAAAATTGAAAAAGCACAAAAAAACTTAATTGAGGAAAAAAACAAAGAAATTCTTGATTCGATTACCTATGCTAAACGTATTCAAACAGCAATCTTACCTACTGAAAAGTTAGTTAAAGAATATTTGAATAACTCGTTTATTTTATATCAACCTAAAGACATTGTAGCTGGTGATTTTTATTGGATTGAACCAATGGGTAACCAAATCATTTTTGCTGTAGCTGACTGCACAGGACATGGTGTGCCTGGCGCAATGATAAGTGTAATTTGTCATAATGCTTTGAACCGTTCAGTAAGGGAATTCAATCTTAAAAATCCAGGCGAAATTTTAAATAAAACGAGAGAAATCATCATTCATGAATTTCAAAAAAGTCAAGATGAAGTGAAAGACGGGATGGATATTTCCCTATGTCATTTGGATTTAACGACCCGAGAACTAAAATGGTCTGGGGCAAATTCTCCTTTATGGATAATAAAAAATGAATCGTTGGAAATAATTGAAATTAAACCATCGAAACAACCAATTGGTCAATTTGAACATTCCCTTCCTTTTGAAACATCATCCTATCAATTGGAAGAAAAAGATAGTATTTATTTATTTTCAGATGGTTATGCAGATCAGTTTGGCGGTGAATTTGGAAAAAAAATAAAAACTAAACGATTGAAAGAATTGATTATTTCAATGCAAAATCAAACAATGTACGAGCAAAAGAATGCATTAGAGTTATTCTTTAATCAATGGAAAAGCAACCTTGAACAGGTTGATGATGTCTGTATTATTGGTGTGAAACTATAATCTTAGACTTTTTTGTGTTTGATTCTAGAATTACTTAAATTCACAAATACAATTGATATCTACTATGCGTATTTTTCTTCTCATTTTAACTATTTCCCCTTTAATATTATTTTCTCAAACTTGGCAAGATGTCGATGGCGGAACAAACAGTTCTAGCCATGGTTTGCTCGTATGGGACGAAAAACTAGTCGATCTAGGGAGTTTCAATAACCCATGTAATCGAGTAGCTACTTGGGACGGCACAGTATGGGAATGTTTAGATAATGGCGTAGGTATAGTAGCTCGAGCAGGAACTGTTTGGAATGGAAATCTTATAGTTGTTGGTGATTTTTGGAATGTTTTTCAACCTTGCACGAACTGTAATGGTGTTGCAATGTGGGACGGTACTCAATGGACAAATATCGGTGCAGGGTTCAATAACGATGTCCTTTGTGTAACTGTTTGGAATGGGGATCTTGTGGCTGCTGGTGACTTCACGGAGTCAAATGGTGTACCTTGTTCTAGGATTGCCCGATGGACAGGATCGGTTTGGGAACAAATAGGCCCTTCTAATGCTTTTAATAATGACATTCGTGCAATAACAGAATTTGAAGGAGAACTTTGGATTGGAGGTGATTTTACAAATGTCGGTGGTTGCACTGCATGCGATAGACTCGTAAAATGGGATGGATCAACTTGGGTTGGTGGTGATGTTGGAGTAGATATTCAAGGTGGCGTTGATAATACTGTTCGTGTTTTATACGTCAATCAAAATGACGGAAAATTATATATGGGTGGTCACTTTGTTGATCTTAATTTAGATGGAGTTGTAAATACAGATTGCCGAAATATTGCTGTTTATGATGGTTCTAATTGGACACCATTAGGCACAGGTGTAAATGATTATGTTAGAGCAATTCACGAATACAATGGAACAGTAGTTGCCGGTGGATATTTTACAGAAGCAGGTGGAATATCTGCCAATAGGATTGCACGTTTCAACCCAACAACTAGTGTTTGGAGTCCAATGGGTCAAGGATTTGATGGTGCTGGGATTGATGAATACGTGAAATCAGCTGCAGTTTATCAAGGAACTTTTTTTGCTGGAGGGGCATATACAGTAGCAGAGGGTGGACCAATGAATTTTATTTCTCAATGGTATGAGGCTCCTACAGCAGCTCCAATCGCTTTTATAAATGCTTCTCAAACTTCTATCTGTGCTGGAAGTTGTATAAATTTTTCTGACTTAAGTACATACGCTCCGACTTCTTGGACATGGACAATTCCAGGTGGATCAATCACGTCTTCAACAAATCAAATTCCAGGTTCTGTTTGTTTTGCGACAGCAGGAACCTATACTGTGTCTCTTCAGGCCTGTAATTTAGCAGGTTGTAATACAACGACACAGAATATAACTGTAACTTCTGGCTCCACAATTTCAGTTAATAACCCAACAACTTGTATAGGAAGTACAACGCTTCTCACTGCTAACCCTTCTGTTTTTGGCGGCACTTATCTTTGGTCTCCAGGCGGGCAAACATTACAATCAATATCTGTCAGTCCGACTGTCACTACGCCATATACTGTTACCTATACTGTTAGTGGTTGTGGATCTATTACTGGATCCGGAACAGTTACAGTGGGCCCCGCTCCTACTGTCACTGTAAATAGTCCAACAATTTGTTTGGGTGGTTCAACCGTTTTAACAGCTACCCCTTCAACAGGTGGTGGATCATATCTTTGGTCTCCTGGAGGTCAAACCACTTCTACAATTACAGTAAGTCCAACAGTGACTACAACATATTCCGTTGTTTACACATTGAATGGTTGTACAAGCCTTTCTGCAGATGGCACCGTAACTATAAGTGGAGGAGCAACTGCAACTGTAAATAATGCGAGTATATGTTCAGGTAATCCAGCGACGTTAACAGCAACACCATCAAGTGGTGGAGGAACATATCTTTGGTCACCAGGTGGACAAGTAACACCCTCAATAACAATTAGCCCACTAGCTACAACCACCTATTCCGTTATTTACACTTTAGCTGGCTGCCCGGGCACTTCAGCAACAGGAACAGTCACAGTATCAACTACGCCTGCTGTTTCTGTAAACAACGTTTCGATGTGTAATGGAAGTTCAGCAACATTAACTGCGTCGCCGTCTGTCGGAGGAGGCACATATCTTTGGTCACCTGGAGGTCAAACCACTTCTACAATTACAGTAAGTCCGACAGTCACTACAACATATTCTGTCATTTACACATTGAACAGCTGTCCAAGTTCATCTATTTCTGGAACTGTCACTGTCAATCAAATCCCGACTGTTACAGTGAATAATCAAACGATATGTTCCGGAAATTCCACAACATTAACTGCTACGCCTTCAATTAGTGGTGGATCTTATCTTTGGGCTCCTGGTGGACAAACCACTTCTTTTATAACGATTAACCCGACATCAACAACATCGTATTCAGTTGTGTATACTTTAAATGGCTGTCAAAGTCCTTCAGCATCAGGAACTGTAACGGTTAATACAACACCAAGCGTCAACGTAAACAATTCTTCAATATGTGCAGGAAGTTCGACTACTTTAACAACCACACCTTCTGTTGGTGGTGGAAGTTATCTTTGGACTCCAACTAATGAAACAACACAATCAATTGTTGTAAGTCCAACAAATAACGCAACATATTCTGTAGTTTACACATTAAATGGTTGTCCAAGTGCGACAGCAATCAGCACAGTTACAGTTACACAAATTCCAACTGTAACAGTCAATAATCAAACGATATGTTCCGGAAATTCCACAACATTAACTGCTACGCCTTCAATTAGTGGTGGATCTTATCTTTGGTCTCCTGACAATCAAGTGACACAGAGTATTAATGTGTTTCCTATTGTCAATTCGAGTTACACCGTAGTTTACACCTTAAATGGATGCGTAAGTAATTCTGCTACAAGTAATGTATCAATAATCACAGGCCCGTCTACTGTTGTTACTACCTCTCAAAATATATTAACTGCTGAACAAGATGGTGCGACCTATCAATGGTTGGATTGTTTGAATAACAACGATCCAATTTCTGGAGAAAACAATCAAACATATCAGGCGTTAGTGAATGGCGAATATTCTGTTGAACTAAGTTTCAATGGATGTTTAGATACTTCTGATTGTATGCTAATCAACACAAATGCATTAGCTGAAAACGATTTTATTTCTGGATTTCAAGTGTTTCCGAACCCAACGGATGATCAAATAAACATCATTGCTGATGAATCTTTTGTTGGATTAACGCTTGTTTTACGGGATCAAACTGGAAAAATGATTAAAGAAATTTTGATCAACAACAAACTATTAGAAGTGAGTCTAAAAGATCTTTCTCCTGGAATTTATTTTGGGAAATTAAACGAAATAGACAACACAGTAATTCGGTTGGTCAAGCAATAAAAATACTTTAACGTTTATTATCTACCGCTTGTCTATTTGTTCAATATAAAATAAATTTAACGTTTAATTTTATGGCCGATGAAACAGTTTACGGTCCTTATTTTGCTTTGTTTTTGGATGTCTAATATTTATGCACAGAAAACAATTTCTGCATTTGCTACCAATGAAAAAATTCTAATCGATGGTCAAATCAATGAATCCGATTGGGGGAAAGCTCAAACTATACAAGATTTTACTCAATTCAAACCGCAACCTGGAGTGGCTTCCACACAGCAGACTCAAGTAAAAATCATGTACGATAAAAGTGCGCTTTATGTCTCAGCAATTTGCTTTGATAAAGCTGAACACATTTCAAACGTACTTTGTGAAAGAGACGATTTTAACGCTAACATCGATAATTTCCAAATAATACTTGATACCTACAATGATGATCAGAATGGATTCTCTTTTGGGGTAAGTAGTATGGGGGTTCAATTTGATTCTAAAGTATCTGCTCAAGGCGAAAGTGTTGAACTAAATATGGTATGGAGCAGCGCTGTTAAAAGAACTGAAAATGGATGGGAGGTAGAAATGCGTATCCCATACTCTGCTTTCCGTTTTCCTAAAGTGGATGTTCAGAATTGGGGTGTAAATTTTTATAGACAAATTAGTCGTAATAGAGAAGAAACGACTTGGAGTCCAATAAAGCCTGATTTAGACAATTGGCTTGTTCAATGCGGAGTTGCTACTGACATTAAAGACATTGAACCGCCATTAAGACTTGCTTTTATGCCTTATTTATCTGCTTATGCCGATCATTATCCCTCAAATATCGCAGGTCAAAGTAATTGGTTAGCCTCATTCAATGGTGGAATGGATATAAAGTTAGGTTTGAATGAAGCTTTTACTTTAGATATGACTTTGGTTCCTGATTTCGGACAAGTTGTGTTTGATAACAAAGTTTTAAATCTAAGTCCTTTTGAGATTCAATTTAACGAGAATAGACAGTTCTTCACAGAAGGAACAGAATTATTTAATAAGTCGGGACTCTTTTATTCTAGGAGAATAGGAATTCAATCACCATATAGTGTGCTTAGTACAAATCTTGCTGACAATGAATATTTGACAAACACACCTTCTTCTTCTAAATTATTTAATGCTTCAAAACTTTCAGGAAGAACTAAAAAAGGCTTAGGTATAGGAGTGTTTAATGGCATCACTGCGGAACAAGAATCTACCGCCGTAAATTCATTAACGGGTTTAGAAAGGCAAATTATATCTTCTCCTTTAACAAATTACAACGTTGTCGTTTTAGATCAAAATCTAAAAAACAATAGCTCTATTACTTTAACCAATACAAATGTTATGCGAGAGGGCATTTTTTACGATGCCAATGTTACTGGATTGAACACAAAATTAAATACTACAGACAATAAATATTTTGTTGCCGGAAGAACTACTCTTTCTAATAAATTCTTTTCTTCCAACACAAGTACTGGTTATAATTATGGATTGGCCACAGGAAAACAAACTGGTAACTTTATCTTTCAAGGATCCTATTTTGAAGAGTCTAACACCTATGACCCTAATGATTTAGGATTTAACTACAACAACAATAAACGGGTAGCAGAAGCATCACTTTCATACCGTATTTTTAAACCATTTTGGAAATTGAATCAATTTTCGAGCACATTAGGTTATTCATACAACAGATTATACAAGCCAAATGTATATACTTCAACTTACGTCAATTGGAATTCATTCATGTTACTTAAGAAATTTCATGCTTCAGGAATCCGAATGAATGCAAGTGTTACGGATAGCTACGATTATTTTGAACCGAGAACTGAAAACATGTATTTTATCCGACCTAAATGGCTCACAATGGGTGCATGGTTCTCTTCGAATTACCAAAAGAAATTTGCTTTGGATTTGGGGGCGGATTACACGTTTGTAACTAGAGAAGGTTGGAAAGATTATTCGTTTAATGTAAGTCCTCGTTTTAGATTGAGTGATAAAATGTTCCTGGTGTATGAATTTGAACAAGGATATTCTATAAATAGTCAAGGTTATGCTGTTGCCTTTGGGGAACCTTTAATCGCTTCAAATACAATTGTTTTTGGATCACGTAACCTGATAAATACAACTAATACATTAAACTTTCGCTATACCATAACAAATCGTATGGGCATTACGTTCAGAATGCGACATTATCGCTCTGTGCTTTCGTATAACTCATTCTTTGATTTGAATATTGATGGAACATTGACTCCAAATACTTTGGATGGGCTAGATGTTAATGGTGAATCAGTTTACAATACAAACTTCAATGCTTTTACAATAGATTTGGTTTACCGTTGGGTTTTTCTTCCGGGAAGCGAAATAAATATTGTTTGGAAAAATTCGATTTTTTCGGATGACACATATATCAGTCAAACATACTTCAAAAACCTGTCATCCATGTTTGATTATTCTCCTTTGAATAGTTTCTCAATTAAAGTCTTGTATTGGTTAGATTACCAAAGTTTAAAGCGCAAGAAAGAAGTTATTAAAGAATAAGGATTCGGGATTTGTGATTAGTGATTCAGTTTAAAACACATAGGAACATAGGGCACATAGGTTCTTCAGTTTGGGATGCAACAAGCAACTTGTAATTTGTAACTCAACACTTCTGACTCATTTTTTAAAACACTTAGGCACATATGTGACATAATATTATAATAGGTAATTATCGTTCAATCAATTATTTTATTATTTTTGACTGTCTCTTTCACAATGAAAGAATTCAATTTTACCACTATGAATCAACCTGAAGAAATTCTAAGGCAAATTGTGCATGAACAAGTTATTGTTGCGATGCGTCATGATGGTATTGTGCATGTTAAATTTTTATCCAACACAGAAATAAATATCGAATTTCAAGACCTTCTTTATGACCATTATAATCAAATAACTTTGGGGAAAAAGGCCTATTTTATTTTTGAAGGTGGTGAATTTATTTCTGTTACGAAAGACGCTCGGGAAAATTCTGTTGAATTGGAAAAAAATTCGCTTAAACTGGCCTATGCTATTGTTTTTAAAAATTTAGGTCAAAGAATATTGGCTGATTTTTATTATACAGTCAATCGACCGAAACTTCCTTATAAAGTGTTTTCATCCTTTGAGAAAGGTATAGAGTGGTTAAAAACAATAAAGGTTTCTGAAATATGACATTAGTCGGTATTAAGAAAAATTCATTTTCTAAACCAATTGTAAAGTGAAGTACTAATGCCCAACACTCTTCGCCGCTACAATCCCTTTAGTGCCCCTTTCTGCGGGATCTGCGGGAAACATTTTTCCCTCCCGCAGATCCCGCAGAAAGGCGCAGAAACACTTCCAAATATTCTGATCAAATTTGTGGAAATTACTTTCACATCCGTTTGTTTGAGTTTCCCAGGGGCTTGTAACTGTTTTCCTAGAGTATGTAACTGTTTACGCAGAGCTTGTAAGTGTTTTCCCCTAACGTGCAACTGTTTTCCCAGAGCTTGTAAGTGTTTTCTACGAACGTGTTACTGTTTTCTACTTACGTGCAACTGGTTTCCCAGAGTATGTAACTGTTTACGTAGAGCATATAAGTGTTTTCTCCGAACGTGCAACTGGTTTCCCAGAGTATGTAACTGTTTTTCGTAGAGCATGTTACTGTTTTCACGGAGCGTGTAAGCGTTTTCAGAGAGCATGTTTTAAGTACCTAAGGGCATGTACTTCAAAAAAAATAAAGACAGTGTCCCACGAAGTGTGTAAACACGATTTATAACTTTTCTAATCGTTCTTCAAAT
>VFKM01000014.1 GCA_009885545.1 Flavobacteriales bacterium | reverse complement strand
GAATAGGTTTGCAAAACGACGCTTCGAATATTGCTGGTGCAAGAAAATTGGAGGTGGTAGATGGTGATTGGCAATTAAGACTTAATTATGGACCAGGCATAAATGGAACTGGACTTTCTACAGATTTTTTAAGTAATAGCGCTGGTAATCTTCAAATTCTACCAGATGAAGGTCGAGTTGGAATCAATGCTCCATCAGACCCAACAGCCACAATAGATGTTTTTGGAGATGCACGAATTAGAGATGTACAGGTGGAAGTTCCAGATGCATTGTTTGTTGGCGTTCAAGCTTCAGGAGCTTCTAACCCTGAGGATTTAAAAGTTCGGAGATTAGATTTTACGGGCAATCCAGCTCAAGTATTACTTGGAAATGGCACTTGGGGAATGTTGCCTACACCTCCTCCTCCAGGTGGCCCAACTATTTTTGCAAACAATGGCGTTTCGAAACTTTTTAATACGATTCAATTAGGAGAACCTTATAATGGTTTTCAAACCGTTCCTTTGCTAAATAACAGAGAGGTTTTCTTGAATATATATGATTTACTGTTTACGGGTAAAGGGAATATTGGAATTGGTCAAACTTTTCCAGACGTGCCTACCGAGAGATTAGATGTTTTTGGGAATGCTAGGTTTAGAATGGTTCCGGTTCAAGGTGGACAATCGCTTATTCTTGGTCTTCAACAAGGGTTAACAGCAAATGACATAGAACTTTCACGTTTGGTTATGCCTAATGATGCAACACAAGTATTATTGGGTAATGGAACTTGGGGTTCAATACCAACATTAGGAACTAGCACTGTTCTTGGTGCTGAAAATGGCGCGTCAATGAGTACTTTCAATACTTCAAAAGTTGCATTTGGTCAAAATTTGAATCAGGCAGGAAATCCAGGGCAATTATTAAACGATCGTGAAGTTCCCATGAATAACCAAAGTATTTTTTTTACTGATAACGGTGCGGTTTCTGGTTCTGAGAATAGAATTGGAGTTGGAACAAATATTCCTGCAGCAAGAATACATGTTATGGTAAATACACAAATTGTAGATGTTGCACCTGTAGGTATGATTGTTTCTAATAATCAAATAAATGGTTCAACAAATACTGGTACAGATGTACAAGTATCTGGTGGTCAAAACAATACAGGTTCAATTGTAAATGTAGATGGTGGTCAAAACACATTAGGCCTGGCTGTAGGTGCAAAAAACGGATCAAATCGGAATCATGCAATAGAGGCTTATGCGCAATCGTTAAATGGGACTCAAGCAAATGAGAATTACGGTGTTTTTTCATCCGCACGGTTAGGTATACTAAATGTTGGCGGTTTCTTTGAGGCATATTCTGATAATCAAGCGACTAATGAAAACTATGGTGTAAAAGCAGTAGCGGGTGGATTAGGAACATATAATTATGGTATTTATGCTGAATCAGGGAATTTTGGGCCTAACTATTATGCAGGATATTTTGCTGGAGCAGTCCATATTCAAGGAAGCTTAACAATTCCTGGTGGAACAGTAACAGCATCTGATATTCAGTTTAAAACAAATGTTCAAGATTTAACAGGTGCTATGAGTTTAATTAATCAATTAGAACCACGCACATATGATTTAGACACAACAAATTATGCAGATTTTAACTTTGAAGCAGATCAACAAATGGGATTGGTTGCTCAAGAAGTGGAGGAAGTGCTACCAACCTTAGTTAGCAATCATATTCGTCCAGCACAGTACGATTCATTGGGAATTCAAACACTACCAGAATTAGCATATAAAGGTGTTGAATATGAAGAATTGATTCCGCTATTAATCGCAGGTATGCAAGAACAAGACGATCGAATAGATTCTTTAACTTCTATTAATAGCAGTATCACCAACTACAACGACAGCTTGGTTCAAGCAGTTTCAGATTTGAATGATCGTTTGACACTTTTGGAAAATTGCTTGAGCAACATCTTACCTGCTTTGTGTAATGCCAACCAAATGGCGGTTCAGCAAACACCTGAAGAAGTTCAAGAACAATTAAAAGCAGCAATCAATGTGAATCTTTCAGATCGCAATGCAATTGTATTAAACCAAAATGTTCCGAATCCTTTTGCAGAATCAACAATTATTAAATTCTCAATTCCAACTAGTGTTCAAAAAGCACAGATTCATTTTTATGATGGACAAGGAAAATTGATTAATTCAGTTGATATTATTGAACGTGGAAACGGACAATTGAATGTTTTTGCCAATGATTTAAGTACAGGAGTATACACGTATTCTCTAGTTGCTGATGGTCAAATCGTTTCAACAAAAAGAATGGTGAAAGAGTAATTATAAATAATTTTAAACAGAAAAACCCGGTCATTGAGCTTGAAGAAGCGAAGGATCGGGTTTTTTTATTTCCGTTAAATCACAATTTTTCCTGATATAAATCAGTTTTTGACCTAATCAGCCTCATTTTTTTACATATCAAACTTTCAAACCTTTGTTACAACATTAAAACAAAGTAAAATGGAAGCGATACATGCATCACAAACAAAAATTGGAAAGTTAATTGCTGAGGCAGAATTTAACCGTTTTGGAGTTATTTCCGCGGTTCTTACGATAGTAGGAATTTTAGGAGGAGTTGTTACAGGAATGGGCGCAGTAGAAAATACAATAACATTGTCATTCGTGCTTATTCCAACAATGGTAACTCTAAGTTGCATTTTAGCTGTTCAACCAATGCGTTGGATTTTGGGAGCAGGAGCAGTTTGTTTCGGAATAGATGTAATAATGATGGCTTATTATTTAATCGCGTAATTAATTATTCCAGCGATTTCTTGTTAAGTAACGCTTGGTAATTCAATTGTAAAGGTTGTTCCTTTGCCTTCTTTGGTGGTGAAATAAATGGATCCATTGTGGTTTTCAATGATTTGTTTTACCATTGCTAAACCAAGTCCAGTACCTGCTGTTTTTGTTGTGAAATAAGGTACAAAAATACTTGGTTTTTTATTATGTGGAATTCCAGTTCCGTTGTCTTCAATTTCTATTAAAAAAAGCGCGTCTTCTTTTTTAATACGAATTTGAATTTTACCTATTTTATCTTCAGGAAAGGCTTGAATTGCATTTTTGATGAGGTTGTTAAAAGTTCGGATCATTTGATCTTTGTCTGCTTTAACATTGATTGTTTTTAAAGCTGTTTCAATTGTTATTTCACAGTTTTCTTCTTGTCTAAAAACTTCAGATACATTCTCAATAATTGGCATTAGATCCATTGTCACTTCTTCAGGTCGAGGCATTTTTGCAAAATTTGAGAATTCATTTGCAATTTTGGTCAATGCATCGATTTGTTCAATAATCGAATCAGCAACTTTTTTAACCTTTTTCTCTGATTCTGGATCATTCGGATTGTAAACCCTTAAAAGCTGTTGAAGGCTTAACTTCATCGGGGTCAATGGATTTTTTATCTCATGTGCAACTTGTTTTGCCATTTCTCT
>VFKM01000156.1 GCA_009885545.1 Flavobacteriales bacterium | reverse complement strand
CTGGAGGTGCATACTTACCTATTATGTCTGATGAGTCACTCATCGTAGATAAAACAGGGACTATTTTTCTTGCTGGCTCCTATTTAGTGAAAGCTGCAATTGGAGAAAATATTGACAATGAATCGTTAGGAGGCGCTACAACACACACTGAGATTTCAGGTGTTTGTGATTATAAATCAGCAAATGATCAAGAATGTCTTGCTACAATTCGTAAAATGATTGGTCAAATTGGTCAGCCAGAAAATGCCGGTTTCGATAGAATTGAAAGTGTTGAACCAAAAGTTCCTTTAAAAAATGTTTATGGGATAATGCCAACTGAAAGAAATAAACCGTACGACACAAAAGAATTACTATGTACAATAGTCGACGATTCAGAATTAACGGAATATAAAGCTGAATATGGTAAATCCATTGTATGTACATATGCTCGTATCGATGGTTGGAGCGTTGGAATTGTTGCGAATCAACGCGAGATTATAAAAAAGTCTAATGGCGAAACACAATTTGGAGGGGTTATCTATTCTGATTCAGCAGATAAGGCTGCTCGATTTATTATGAACTGTAATCAAAAAAATATTCCATTAGTTTTCTTTCAAGATGTTACTGGATTCATGGTTGGGTCGAAAAGTGAACACGGAGGTATAATCAAAGATGGTGCAAAAATGGTGAATGCAATGGCGAATTCTGTTGTTCCTAAATTTACCGTAGTAGTAGGTAACAGTTATGGAGCAGGCAACTATGCAATGTGTGGAAAAGCGTATGATCCTAGATTGATATTTGCTTGGCCTACAGCTGAAATAGCTGTAATGTCTGGAGCATCCGCATCTAAAGTATTAATGCAAATCGAAGTTGCCTCATTAAAAGCTAAAGGAGAAGAAATTACTCCAGAAAGAGAAAAAGAACTTTCAGAAACAATAAAAAATAGATATAACGAACAAATTTCACCTTTATACGCCGCGAGTAGATTGTGGATAGATGCAATTATCGACCCTGCGCATACCCGAAAAGTATTGTCGTTGGGGATTCAAATGGCAAATCACAAAAAAGCAGAAAAACCTTACAATGTTGGAGTTATACAAACATAATATCTATAGTTTAAATTGAAACACATAGCGATGTACTGAGTTTATCGAAGTAGCACATAGAGCACATATATTTTTTTGGGAATTGATAATCCCGAATTACAAATTATTAATCACAAATTTTTAGAAGATGCATTTAGATTGGCAAGTAAAATATTACCCAGAATTAACAACCAATGAATTTCACGATATCATTGCTTTACGATTAAAAGCTTTTGTTGTTGAACAAAATTGTTCGTACCTTGATTTGGACGGAAAAGACAAGAAATGTTATCATTTAATTTGTAGAGATGGATTCGGAAAAGTTATTTCTACAGCTAGAATTCTTCCGCCAGGACTCTCCTATTCTGAGGTTTCAATTGGCCGTGTTGTTATTGATGAAGCCAGCCGAGGAAAAGGAATTGGACATGAATTGATGGTTCAAAGTATGCGTTTTGCGATGGATGAATTTGGGAAAGTTCCTATTCGTATTTCTGCACAGAAACATTTAGAACAATATTATAATAAACATGGTTTTATCAGTTCTGGAAAAGAGTATTTAGAAGATGGTATCCCGCATGTTGAAATGCTATGCACACCAATTTAACTTAATATGAAGGGTTCAAGTATCGTTTATTTCGTTGTATTTATCACTTTAGTTTATGGCTGTAAATCTATCAACAACAAGGATTCAGACAAGCCATTGGAACAGTCTATCACCAAAACGGAGTTGCAAACTATAGACCTATCGTACCTTGATAAAAACATAAAACCTCAAGATGATTTCTTTCTGTTTTCCAATGGTACATGGGTTGTTAACAATCCTGTCCCTGCTTCAGAATCAAGATGGGGAAGTTTTAATGAATTGGAATTAAACAATAAAATCAAATTAACTGAGATACTTGAAAGTTTCAAAAAATCAAATGCTAAACAAGGTGAAGATGCCTTTGTTCTTGGGAATTATTATGCCTCTTTTACTGATATGGAAACACGAAATAGACTAGGTGTATCTCCAATTCAAGAAGATTTAGATAAAATCATCAATCTAAAATCTAAGGCAGATATTATTTCAATTATTGCAGATCAACACATTGAAGGAATAAATAGCCTTTTTAACTTTGGTGTTCGACAAGATTTGAAAAATGTTGATTACAATATTTCCAATGTTAGCCAAGGTGGAATAGGTTTGCCAAACAAGGATTATTATTATTCTGAGAATAAAAAAGACATCCTTATTCAATATGAAAAGCACATCTCAAACATATTCGTGTTATTGAAATATTCGATTGAAGAATCAAATTCGATGGCTCAATCTGTTATACAGTTTGAAACTAAACTAGCGAGTGTAATGATGGCTCCTGCTGAATTACGCATTCCAGAAAAGACTTATAATAAGTATTCAAGAGAAGATGCGCAGAATTTATTTGGAAAATTTGATTTCGAATCCTATCTAAATAAGATAGGTTGCAAAGCTTTTGATTCATTAATCGTTTCCCAACCTGCTTATTTAAGTTTAATGAATCAAATGATGGACCAAGAAGAAATGGTCGATTGGAAGAACTATCTACTTTGGAAAACGATTCGTCATTATTCAAAAAGTCTGGATGACAGATTTGTAAATGAAAACTTTTCCTTCTATAGTAAAGTATTAAGTGGGAAAAGTGAAATGAAACCAATAGGTGATCGCGCGATAGATGAGATTACGAACAAAGGTTTCGGAGAATTATTGGGAAAAGCATTTGTTGAAAAATACTATTCAGAAGAAGCTCAAGACAGAATCAATACAATGGTTGATAACCTTTTAATTGTTTTCAAAGAAAGAATATCAAATCTGGATTGGATGTCGCCAGAAACGAAAAAAGAAGCACTGAACAAATTAAGTTCAATAGGACGAAAGCTAGGGTTCCCAAGTAATTGGGAAGATTATTCAAAATTAAATTTTAGTGCTGATACCTACATTATAAATTTGAAACTTGAGAGTAAGTATTCTCATTATAAAAACTTAAATGAACTCAAGCTTCCTGTTGATAAAAAGAAATGGTCAATGCCAGCACACATGGTCAATGCCTATTATCACCCTTTACTAAATGAAATTGCTTTTCCTGCAGGTATTATGCAATCTCCATTTTTTAATGTAAATTCAGAAGACGCCGTGAATTATGGTAGAATTGGAATGGTTATAGGACATGAATTCACACATGGATTTGATGATTCAGGGTCAAAATTTGCTGCAGACGGTACATTTAAAAATTGGTGGACCGAAGAAGACAAAGCTTTATTCGAAAAGAAAACAGGGATTTTAGGACAAACTTATTCTAATTTTTGTCCAATTGATGGCCATTGCGTAAATCCAAATTTAACTATGGGTGAGAATATTGCTGACTTAGGAGGATTGACAATGGCGTATTACGCATATTCAAGAACTGAAGAATTTAAATCTGGGAAATTAAGAGAAGGCTTCACTCCTGCTCAACGTTTCTTTATTTCGTATGCTCAATTATGGAAGATTAATTACACAGATGCAGAGATGAAAAACAGAATTGCAAATGATTCCCATTCTCCTGGAATGTACCGTGTTAACGGTCCATTAATGAACTGTCCAGAATTCTTTGAAGCTTTTTCAGTAAAAGAAGGCGACGTCATGAGAAATACTGTATTAAAGGTTGCTCGAATTTGGTAAGAGGAAGTTTAAAGTTTATAACTAGGAACTGATAGATTTAAATTAGTGATGAGTGATGAACGTTGAACTGATAATTAGATAAGAATTTTTAAGTGAATTTAGATCAAACGAACACCGAGCGGTAGTCGAGGTGGGAGTTCGGATTCATTCAAATTAAAAAACGCCCTTCGATAATCTCGAAGGGCGTTTTTTAATTAATGTAAATCAATTATTAATGAGCATCAAAGAAAGCTTTTGCTTGTTTATCTGTAGGATCTAACTCCTTAACAATTGTCCAAGCTTCTTTCGCTTTTGTCAAGTCTTTAGAAGTTGAACTTACATAGTAATCACCCAAGTATTTAGCTGATTCCAAAACCATTGATTTATTTGGACCAGCGGCTCTTTCTTCTACTTTAATTTGTTCAATCACTTTTTCATAATACGGTTTTGCCAACCATTTTTCATTTTTCAAATCTTGCTGGTAGCTTGATCTACCTCGCCATAAATATGCTGGAGTATATGTAGGTGATATCGCAATTACTTGAGCGAATGAACTATCAGCGAGCACAAAGTTTTTAGGCCCAAAATAATAAGCTCGGCCCATATTAAAATGTTCTTCTGGAGTTAATTTAGAAACGCTCAATTTAAACGTATAAATCGCAATTACCTTATCGTACTTTTTCATTTTCAAATACATACGACCAATATCTCCTGCTAAATCTTTTGCTGTTTCAGGATCTAAGCTTGATGCTTTTTCTAATTCAATGATTGCTAATGAGTCATTCCCCGCTTTTGAGAGCAATAAACCTTTGTATTTATAATCGACAGGAAGGATTTTTTCTGTTGGCACGATTCCAAAGAAACGTCCACTTGCCGCCAATCCTTTTTTAGTACTTTCTGGATCTGTAGAACAATCAGTATATGAGAATGTCAACATTCGTTCCATATAGAAGTTATTGAAACCGGTATTTTGCAATGCTTCAATTTCCGGAATTACTTCGCAAAATTGCTTTCCATTAAACATCGCGGTAGCATAACGATAACGTGACTCTGTACTGTTATTTAGGGCTAAATACTTTTTCCAGTTTTCAATTGCCTTAGTTGATTGTCCAAAGAACATATTCAATTCTGCATTCAACCTATAAGCAGGTGCATAAGTTGGATCAATAGTTTGTGCTTCTTTGTATTTCTCATTTGCAAGCTCATAATTTTGTGCTCTTTGATACAAAATTGCTGTACGAACAATTCCACGAGGTGATTTTGGATTGATATCCAAAACGGCATTATATTGCTTTATGGCTGGACTTCCATTTGATGGGGTTTTTTCAAGCAAAGCATCACCCATTAATAAAAAAGCATCTTCATTTCTTGAATCTAATTTGATTGCAGACTCCAATAATAAAATGGCTTCATCCAGACTTTTGTTTGGAGAATAAATATATGTTTCAGCAATGGCTCTCATAATTTCAGGATTCTTATTCTTAGTCATAGTCAACGCTTTTGTAAATTGCGCCTTACCACCAACTTGATCTCCCTTCATCCAAAGTGCTTTTCCTTGTCCTACATATGATAAAGCAGTTATTGGGTCAACAACAACAGCTTTATTCCACATTATAATTGCTGAATCTAATTCTCCACGCTCATAAAAATTTTCACCATAATAGAAATAATTACAACCATTTGCTGGTTCTAGAGCAATTAATGACTTGAATATTGAAGAAGCTTCTGAGAATCGTTCGTTTTCAGTTTTTTGAACTGCATCCTTTAATGTTTGTCCTAATGAAATATTACATATTAATAATGCAAAGACAATAATTTTATTCGTATTCATAATTTTAGTTTTCTTTTTGTTGTGTTAGCAATTCTCTTGCCAAAATTAAAGATTCCAGTTTAATAATTAAGTTGGTAAAACTAATAATTATTCTTCTGTACTCATTTGTATCAAACGAACGGGAGAATTTGCTGGAACCAAGCCACATTTTTGAATAAGTAATTGTCCTTTCTCCCCGATCATAAACAACACTAAACCAGTGTTTAATCCTGATTTCTTTGCCTTATTAATCATCCAAACTTCTCTCGTTAGCGCATATTCCTTTGTGTAAATGAATCCTTGATAAGGTTTAAAATATTCATCTTTCTCAGTTTTAGCAACAGCAACAACCTTAATACCATTTAAAAAATCTAACACATCAAAATCATCTCGGTCACTTACCCAGTTAACACCTATGACACCTAAAGCACTTTTATGAGTTTTGACATAACTGATTACTTCTTGATTAGATTTAACTGCAAAGACATTTAAAGGAAGATTTTTTGAGTCACTTAATTGCTTTAAATAATGAAAGTTCGCTGAATTCTCTTGATCAAAGACAACATTAATCTTAGTTTTCAAACTGTTCCAAATTGTATCTTTCCCAGTTAAAATTTGCTTCAATTGATCTATCGTAATCAGTGTGTCTGGGTTTTCTGGATTTACAATTAATGCAACAGCATCAACTGCTATTTTATCACTTCGAACTTCAACTTGATTTTTTTTCAATTGTGCCTTTTCTTCTTTTGTGAAATCCCGAGATATACAAATCGTTTTTGTTTTGCTTTTGAAAAACATATCAATGACATTACTTTCAGAATTGTATTTTGCAGTAATATCCGCTTTTGCATATAGACTCTCAAATGTATCAATACTTGTTTCAAACAATGGTTTAAAAGATTCTTCGACATAAACGACAGTTTTACCGGCGCTATGAGTATCTGAATTCAATGAACCAGAACAAGAAAAAAGACTAATTAATGTAACGAAACTCAATAGAAAATAGAATGCATTTTTCATTGTATAAAGATTATTGTTTCTTTTTAATCATAAGATAAAGACGGTAGCAACGATAGATGCCGTAAATTAACAAAACGCAAATAAAAGATGTTCTCTTATTACCTGACAAATCTTCCCACATCAAATCTGTAAAGGTTAAAAAGTATGCCATGACAAAACTTATCACAATGATAAATCCTGTTAAAAACATTGTAACGTAATTTAGTCCCATTGGATGCATATAAAAAAAATCCCCGAAAGATACTATCAATCGGGGATTAGTGAATTTATTAATATTATTCTAATGTAAAGTTGATTGGCATTTGGAACCAAGAAGAAACGCTTTTACCGTTAATCTTTCCTGCTTTCCAATTTGGCATTGATTTAACAACCTTCATTGCAGCTTTGTCACATTCAGGACAACCAGGTATTCCTCTAACAACTTGAACACTGCTGATTGAGCCATCACTAGCCACCGCAAATTTCAAATAACATTTACCTTGAATATTTGCTTCTTTTGCAACTTCAGGATAAACTATATGCTTTTGAATATAAGCACCCATTGCACCATATCCGCCAACAAATTCTGCTTCTTCATCAACAAAAGTATACGTTTCAGGAGCTTTAGTTTCTGTAACTTTCACTTCTGTATCAACAGGTGGTGACCAATTCTCTTCTTCCACGTCATTTGTAACATTGCTAACCTTAACATCTGGGTCTACAATAACAACTTCTTCATCTACTTCAATATCTACTACAACTGGAGCAATGAAAGCTACTGTTTTTTCCATTGGCGGAGGTAACTCTTCCTTTGGCGGTGGTGGAACATCCTCTTCTGGGGGTGCAGGTACCACAAACTGTGAAGTATCAACTGGTGGAGGTGGAATTACCTCTTCTGGAATGCTTTTGTAAATAACATAAGAACCATAAGCTGTGCCAATCGTTAAAAATAATCCTAACATAATCCACATCAAGTTTCTATCATAATCCTTTCTTAATGCATACGCACCATATTCTTGATTACGATTTTCAAAAACTAAACTGTTTCTCGAAACAGAAGTTACCTGTTGCCATTTACCCGCTGAGAAATAATCATACAACGTAACAATTGCAACTATTGCGATAATACTTAAAATTACTAGCATGTTACTTAATTTTAGATTTCAATAACTCTAACTCACTTGCTAAAATATCAACTGGTGCAATAACACCAATTTCAGCAATTTTTAGTTCGTCAACCAAATCAATGAAGTTCTTACAAGTTGCTTTATCATCGGTTTTGATTAAGACTTTTAAAGCTTCCTTTTCCTTCTTTAAATCAATCAACTTTCTTAAATAAGTACTGTCTTGAATCTCTTTATTCTCAAGTTGCTTATCTAATCCTTCTTTCCCTCTTAGCACAGACTTATTTAAATCAGCTAATAATTTTCTCACACCTTTTGGCCCGAAGTTAGTCTCCTCTAAAACTGTTGCAGGTTTATCTCCAGTTGGCACTGAATAATATTGACCAGTGTAATAAAAAAGTTTATCTTCTGTAACTAAAAACGTAATCGCATTATTAATTTTTGGTGGTTTTGTTAAATCCAACGGATCTGGTTTTGCTGGATACACCATGCTCATTACTTTCGGTTTGCTAAAAGTTGAAGTAAGGACAAAAAACGTAAGCAATAAGAATGCCAAATCCACCATTGGTGTCATATCTACTCTCGTTGAACTTTTTTTCGCTCTTTTTTTACCTTTGTCGTGACCGCCTCCGCTGCCACCTTCGCCCATATCTGCCATAATTCAATTTTTTATAATGGAGCCATTTCCATTGAGGTAACAAAATTCAAATTGTTCAATTTCAAGTCTCTGAATACATTAATTACATTCTGAGCATGAACATAGACTGCTTTGCCATCCACGCGTAAAATAAATTTAGGTTTAAAGTCATTCATTTCAGGAGCTTCACCATTCAGTTTTGCTTCTTCATAATTTGTCTTTCCAGTATTCAATGCAGCAATATTCCCATAGTAAATCCAATCTTGTAATTGATTGTTTAGAGAGTCTAAAGGAATACCTTTCGTGTTAACACTTTTTCTCTTTTCTGCGTCTAAATCCAAGTATTGAGGTAATTCTTGCATAGTACAACCAAAAGTTGTCATGTAAGTAAATTTATCAATTTGCTCTTGTGTCAAATTGATTTTATATTTACCTATCATGTTTGTTACTAATTCTCTTCTCGCTTCTGGATCAGACATGTTAAAGAAAACACGCCCCCCTTTATCGATAGATACTAAAAGTACATTTTCTGGTATAATTTTATCACTTATACTAGACGGTACATCAACTTCGACTGGTTCGCTAGAACGAAAAGAAGCTGAAAGCATGAAAAAAGTAACAAGCAAGAAAGCCAAATCAACCATTGGAGTCATGTCTATAGACGGTGAACTTTTAGGTATTTTAATTTTAGGCATTTCGCTTAATTATTAATTTAAACTTGAATTATTTGTGAGTTGCAGTAAAATCTTGTACGATTGTAAATCCAGCCTCATCAATACTATATGTCATAGAGTCAATTTTAGTAGAGAAGAAGTTATACATAATAATCGCTATAGTAGAACCTGCAATTCCTAAGAATGTATTAATCAATGCCTCAGAGATACCAGTTGCAAGTGCAGCAGTGTCGGGCGAACCGTGGCTCATAGCAGCAAATGAACGAATCATACCAAGTACAGTTCCAATCAAACCAATTAATGTAGCAACAGAAGCACAAGTTGATAAAACAACCAAGTTTTTAGAAAGCATTGGCAATTCTAAAGAAGTAGCTTCTTCTAATTCTTTTTTCAAAGATTCAACTTTTTGCTCTTTATCCATTGAAGTGTCAGCCGCAATATGATTGTACTTTTCTAAACCTGCACGAACAACATTCGCCAAAGAACCTCTTTGAGCGTCACATTCTTCAATAGCAGAAGAAATTTCTTTTGCTTCTAATAAACCTTTTACTTTCGCAACGAAATTTACTACACTTCCTTTCCCTTTAGCTTTTGCCAATGTGATAAAACGCTCAATTGAGAAAATAATAATAATGATATTTATTGCAACTAAGATAGGTACAATGAATCCACCTTTATATATTACCCCCATAAGGTTACCTTCTAATGGTTCCGCTGCTGGATCGTTGTCTACAAAGTTTCCAGGATCACCAAAAATAAACTTGTAAATTAAAACACCCATAACAAGAGAAATTACAATTGCGATTGATGCCATTAAAGATGAAAAACCACCTGCTGTCTTTTGATTTTTGCTCATAATTTTAAATTTTTATTATTCTTTATATTTCGATTTAAGCGCCAAACATAACAAAAAACTTTCAAATGAAAAAGATAAACTTGTTACGTTTTTATTAACATGTAACTGTTTCTTTTTATTATGTCGACTTCACCGATTTAACGGTAAAGTCGACAGTGTTTTATTTGCTATGAAGCATTATTTATTTTAAACGTCTTAAGTTATTGTAAATCAATATTTATAGGAAGGTTGAAATAAGAACTTACAGCTTTTCCTTTTATTTTCCCCGGCTTCCAATTAGGCATCATTTTTAAAACTCGAATTGCCTCTTTATCACATTCTGGGCAATTAGGAATTCCACGTTGAACCTTTATGGCACTAATACTTCCATCCTCTCCTACTACAAACTTTAAGAAAACCTTTCCTGAAGCATTAATATCATGTGCAATATCAGGAACTCTGAATTTATCTTGAATAAATTTCATCATTGCTGGGAAACCTCCAGGATATTCAGCTTCAACATCTACCCAATCCGCAGGTCCTTTTGGAGTTGATTCAGTTGTATCTTTTTTATTTCCTACAATTGGAATAAATGTACCATTACCTTTTTTAGCTGCCTCTAATGCTGCAGCTTTAGCTTTTTCTAATTCATCTTGAATTCGTAGTTTTTCTTTGATCTCTTCATCCGTTGCTTCAGGGATTTTAAATTCCATTGAAGCCTCACGTGATTCTTCTATAACCTTTTCAACTTTAACTTCTTTTACTGGTTCATCTTTCGTTAAAATTTGTTCTTTCGGTTCAATATCAACTGCAACTGGAGCAACAAATGCTACTGGTTTAGGGTCATTTTTAAAACCTAAAAAACCAGCGAAAATTAATCCTGTACTAAAAACAAAAGAAATCATAATAATCATCAAGGTTTTGTCGTAATCTCTTCGAATGACAAAAGCACCATAATCTTTGTTTCGTTTTTCGAAAACGGCGTTATTTCTAACGGATGATGTAACTTGTTGCCAGCTTCTTGATCCAAAATAATCGTAAAATGAAACAGCTGCAACCAATGCGATAATACTTAAAATAACAATCATAAGAGTAAGTTTAAAAAATTAATACTAGTTCAATTTCGTATTTCAAAATGTCAAACATCTAGCTAAACTGTCGAACATTTTTTAATACATCTTTTCCTTTTATTGGTTCAACCAAACCTATTAAAAGATTGGAAAGATTGGAACTAAAAATCACATTGTGTATTAATCATTGATTTAAGTGATTGGAATTTAAATTATACTGCTTGCATAGCAATAATATATAAACTCTCAATGTTAACTTATTATTAACTAAATGTTTATTTAATGTTTGTAACCGAATTTAATGGAATGACTTATACTCTACAAACTCTCCAAAATGAAAAAGTCTCTCCATTTTTTCGTATTCCTATTCAGTGGAATCGGCTTGATAGTCTCTTTTAGATCAAGTACTAATGAAATAAAAATCTCTTTAAATGAAGCCATTCAAAAAGGGTATGTTAAATGCAAAACGTCAAGTAATGGAAGTTTTAGTGGTAGTTGTGTTAAATTACACTTACAGAATAATACAGTAAGACCATTTCAATTATTAATCCCTCCAGGGACACTTTTTTACCCTAGTGATTCCGAAGAACAAACATTGATTACCGTCGAACCACAAATGATCTCCCTGGCTCCTTCCTCTGTTAAGACCGAAAACGTAAATGCTTATTGCAGTGAACATTCAGATCAATGTCCTTCAGAAGGTGGTTCATTTACAATTGGAAGTAACAAGAATCCTAAATTTGATTCCCTATTTGTTTTTTTAAAGAACAATGTACTTCCATCCTCTCAACAGGCTATTGTATGGGCGATTAGTGATAACTCACCTGTTTCAAGCATTTCAACCGATTCGAAAAAATTAAGAGATATCCGTTCCTTTTTATTCAAACTTACCGGTCAAGATGAAGTGAATTATGCTATCGAAATGTCAACTATAGTTAATGATCTTGGATTTATCGATCAAAAACCTATTCAATTAAAAGGATTTGTCAACTTTGATGTGCAGCAATCGAAATGGATTCACCAAGAAGTATACGATGAAAATGGGAAAATGAAATTCAAATCTAACCAAGCATTTGAAATCCCCAAAGGAACATCAGATTATGCATTTAATATTGGTTTGAAAAACTGGGAATCAGGTAAATATATACTTAAACTTAAAGCTGGGTCTGAAGTAATTGAAACGTATCCTTTTAAAGTTTAAATGGTATTTAGAAAGTCCATTGTATTTATACCATCAGCGTAATCAGTTAAACTTGGACATTGTGCTTGACCAAATGGAATGTAATTCACACCTACAATCGCTTGAAGGTTTTCCCTTTGCAATACAAGATATGTTTCTAATTCTTCCTGATTTGAATAATATTGATAATGAATAATTGATAACGGACTGAATAATTCCTTCGACTCCATTAAAAGCACAAAATTATTATCCAACATTGGAATATTATTCATCAAATATATTGCTTTATTGTAATCGTAATTATTAGCGTATTTATTGTGATTAGCGACTTCAGAATGATTGATGATTCCTTCGAAAAAACGGTTTAAGTCAAAATCTTTAGGAAATAGTAAATGAGATACATTTCTACATCCTAATCCAAAATAGTCAAAAATATCATGCCCAAGAGAGTCAAAATCCTCTTTAGTTTCATTTCCGGTAATTACAGCTAAAGAAGTTTTGTTTTTTCTGAAAATGTGAGGGTATTTTCCAAAGTATTGTTCGAAATAAAGTATTGTATTATTGCTCCCTGTTGCTATAACAGCATCCATTTGTTCGATTCTACCTGTCGTGAATATGATTCTTTCTTTTAGTTCGGGTAGGAATTGTATCAAAATTGCACCTAATGCAGGTAATAAAGTTTTATCGTCAGAAGACAATTTGCAAACTGCATTATTTCCTGACATCAGGACACAAAGAAAGTCATGAAAACCAACCAATGGAATGTTTCCTGCCATTATTATTGCGACATTTTTCGGGTGAGTTGAATATGTATGGTTTTTTAACCACTCCCCTAGTTTGTCTTCAGTTAACTGCAAACCAAGAGCATTTAATGAGCTATTGACATTATTCTTGGTGAACCAACCGTTTAAATAAAATTGCTTATCAACAAGTGAAATAAGATTTTTATATTCATGTTCTGTTACTCCTGAGTCAAAACCTGGCCATTTTTCCTCATTCGCTATTGACGCCATCAGTTTGCCTAATTGCGTAAATCCTTTTATCAATTCTTGTCTTTCCACATGGCAAAATTAGTTTCATTCCTTCGATAAAGTTGATTTTACTTCAAAATTTTATGAAAAATGAACAAAAAAATTCGTTTAGCCTTGTTATATTTGCACTTTTAAAAATAGAATAATGGCAATTATCATAACAGACGAGTGTATAAATTGCGGGGCTTGCGAACCGGAATGTCCTAATAATGCTATATATGAAGGTGGTGCGGAATGGAAATATTCAGATGGAACATCTTTGAAAGGAATGATTACTACCTTGAATGGAGAAGAAATTGAGGCTGACAAAAATTTCGAACCAATACACATGGATGTTTATTTCATTTCTCATGACAAATGTACAGAATGTGTAGGTTTTCATGATGAGCCTCAATGTGCTGCTGTTTGTCCTGTTGATTGTTGCATAGATGATCCTGATTATAGAGAATCTGAAGATGAGTTATTAGCGAAGAAAGATTTTATGCACTTATAATACAAGTCGTTAACATACTTTATAAAAACGGTTCAGATTTCTGGATCGTTTTTTTTTTTGATATTATTCCATATTTTTTCAAAGAAGCTTAACAAATTCAGAATTCTCATTACCTTTGTGGCTGGGGTAAGTCTTGCACGACCAGCTCCCTCTGACTCCTCCAGGACGGGAACGTAGCAAAGGTAAGAGGTTGTAGCGGTGCGATGTAAGTAGCTTACCCCTCTTTTTTTACCCCCAGATTTTTTTCGATTCAAAAAAACCAATGATTAGGATTTTCTAATTGTGGATAATTCGTTAAAACTCTATTCTAATCAACTTCTACTAAACCGTTTCATTCTCTTATTTTTGTCAAAAAAAAAGTTTATGAAATTCTTCATTGATACAGCAAATTTAAAAGAAATCCAAGAAGCAAATGACCTTGGTATACTAGATGGAGTTACCACTAACCCATCATTAATGGCCAAAGAAGGTATTACTGGAAAGCAAAATATTTTGGACCATTATGTTGCGATTTGCAATATTGTTGATGGACCTGTAAGTGCTGAAGTGATTTCAACTGATTATGCTGGAATGGTATTAGAAGGTGAACACTTAGCTTCATTGCATAAAAACATAGTTGTAAAAATCCCAATGATTCCAGAAGGGATTAAAGCAATTAAATATTTCTCTGGAAAGGGAATCGAAACGAATTGCACATTGGTTTTTTCTGCAGGACAAGCATTACTAGCTGCAAAAGCTGGGGCAACTTATATTTCTCCATTTTTGGGGAGATTAGATGATATCTCTACTAATGGATTAGATTTAATTGCACAGATCAGATTGATTTATGATAATTATGCTTTTAATACTCAGATATTAGCTGCTTCAATTCGTCATCCAATGCATATTATTAATTGTGCTGAAATTGGATCAGATGTTATGACAGGACCATTAAGTGCTATTAAAGCGTTAGCAAAACATCCGTTAACTGATTTAGGCTTGCAACAATTTCTTGCTGATCACGCGAAAGGAAACGCTTAAATAGTGATGAATTAGGAGTGATGAATTAAGAGTGATAAAGACTCAAAGTTCATCACTCATCACTTTTATTTATCTCTTAATTCAATGAATTCTTTCATCTTTTCGTTTTCGATAAGAACAGTTAGATTATAATAAACCAGTTTCCATTCCCCTTTTTCTTTTATTACAATTCCACTTCCTCTGCATCCACGCATCCAAGTATCAAGATCTTCGTCAAACCAAGCCATTTTTCGGTTTTTGGAGAAGTTCCATTGTCGATTACTTGCTTTAAAATCCCAAGCTTTTCCTTTGTCAAAATAAGGTTTCGAGAAGGCCGAAAATTGCTCTTTCGTCCAGCGTTCACCTGGGGCTGTGCCCAAGAAAATAAATGAATCAGTCATTGCTCCAAAATAAGATTCATAATTTGCAGTAGAAGCTGATAAATGCCAATTATCGATAAATTTATCCAGTTCAGTTTGAGCTATTACTTGGATGTTATTGAACAATAGCAGCAGCAAAAAAACAGTTTTTCTCATTTTACTTAAATTTAAAAAGGCTACCCAATCCGGATAGCCTTATATTAAAAATCAATTGTATTATTTTACAGCTTTCGTTTTTTCTAATGCCAAACACATTTTAACTGCATTTTTAACATTGATTACGGCGCCAGTTGTTGATAGAGTGCCGAAATCTATTAGTTCTTCAGTACCTGGCTTCTTGTGCTTCGTTCCTTTGTATGATTTAGCAGATAAAAGCATTACATCTTTAATCTCATTCATCGTTAATGTTGGGAAATAGCTTTGTAACATTGCTGCAACACCTGCAACCATGGGCGCAGCCATTGACGTCCCTTGCAGTTTTTTATACTCACTTTGAGGAACACTATTATAAATTTCGAAGCCTGGTGCAAAAACATCTACTTTCGTTTGTCCAAAATTAGAAAAAGAAGCAGCTAAATTCTCTTTACCGAAACGTGTTGATGCTCCAATTGTTAAGAAAAGGTCTAATTTTTCTTTTTGAAAACTATACAATGAAGTAGGATAATTTGGATTACTATCTACATCAGCAGCGTCATTTCCAGCAGCATGAACCAATAACACACCTTTTGAATCAGCATATTTAAATGCCTCGTATACTTCTTTTTGGTGTGGCGAATATCCTTTTCCGAAAGACATGTTGATTACAGTTGCTCCGTTGTCAACAGCATATCTTACAGCAAGTGCAATGTCTTTGTCTGCTTCATCTCCATTAGGAACAGCTCTTACAGCCATCAATAATACATTTTCAGCTACACCATCACCTCCAAGATTATTCCCTCTTATAGCTCCAATAATTCCTCCAACGTGCGTGCCGTGAAGTGCATCAGGACCTTCAACATCTGGATTGCCATATTTTGTATCTGAAAAATCATGAGGATTATCTCCAATTAAAGCACGATCATCAAATTCAACATTTAAATTGAAGTTAACCATTTGCTCTATTTGCGCTTTTTGTTCTACAATAACTTCTGGAGTTAAATCTCCTGTCATCATTGCCATTGCAAATTCTTTTAATTGCTTGTTTTGGTCGTCAGTTGGGTTCCACTTTTGTAAATCTTTCAATGTATAATCTGCTTTACCCATAGCAGTGCCAACCATAGTTGGAACTTGACCCATCATCATTGTGATCATATCCATTTGACCTAGGTATGAAGAGTAGTTTTCCAATTCTGCTTTCACTTCTTCCTTCACCTTTAAATACAAGTCATAACTTTCTTTATCAGAAGCTGATACAGTTGATGCATCAACATCAGCAAACTTCTTAGATAAATCTCTAAGGATTCTTGTTTTTTCAAGATTGGCTTCATTTAGGTTTTCACCCTTAGAATTACCTAGAAAACTCCACCCATTTACATCGTCAATGTATCCGTTTTTATCATCGTCTATTCCATTTTTTGGAATTTCATCTTTGTTTACCCAAATTTTACCTTGAAGATCTTTGTGTTCGATATCTACGCCAGAATCAATTACAGCAACAATGACAGTTGACGACTTTCTCTTCTTAAGCATTTTATACGCTTTTTCAGTCTCCATCCCTGGACCTTTTCCATTGTACCAGTTTACTATCTCTTTATTTTCTTGAGCGTAAAATAAATTCGTGATTCCAAAAGTGAAAACAACTAGACTTAAACGAATGAATCTTTTTTTCATATTAAATTTTTCTGTAAATGTGAATTAATTCTTGAAAATTAAAAATAAACTTTTAATTCAAAGTACTTTTTTTAACCTTTCGGTTTATATTTACGTCTTAAGGTTAAAATCAATTACAAATGGCACAATCGGTTCAAAACAAACTGCTTCTTCTATTAATTATGATAGGAAGTTCAACTTGTCTTTTTTCACAACAACATAAATTCGGATTCCAACAACTTTTAGATTCTTCGCCAAACTCGATTTCCACTTTTTGCGTTCCGAACAATGAAGAAACCATTAACCTTCTGAATAAAGAAAATGTTACAATAAAATATAGCTCGACTAGTTGGTTATTCATTTCCACAACAGCTAAATGGATTGATGATAAAACGAAATCCAACGAATTAAAAAACTATTATTTTGAATATGCGCCTCCAATGGCTTTAGCAGATACTGCTGCTGTTCTGCATCATGTAAAACCAGTGCATGACGGTGCTGGTGGTTTAACTACTCCTTATACTGGTGATAATGTTCTTATTGGTTATGTCGACCAAGGAATTGATTGGAATCATCCAGATTTCATTGATGCTAATGGAAATACGCGAGTAATGCGTTATTGGGATCATACAACTAATGTTGGTGGAACGATTCAACAACCTTATAACTATGGAGTTGTTTGGGATAGTTCACACATAAACAATGGCACTTGTACAAGTACAGAAACTGGAACTGCACACGGCACAACAGTTGCTGGAATGGGATCTGGCAATGGTTTTGCCAACGGCACAAATAAAGGAATGGCTCCAAATTCTAGAATTGTTATTGTTGAATCAAATTTTAATCTACCCAATTGGACTCTTTCTATTGCAGATGCATGTGATTATATTTTCAAGGTGGCAGATACTCTAGGAATGCCAGCAATCGTAAATTTGAGTCTTGGATCTTATTTAGGAAGCCATGATGGTAACGACCCTGCAACAGATTATATGGAATCACTTCTAGATGATCAAGAAGGACGTATAATTGTTTGTGCTGCTGGAAATTCTGGAGCAAAAGGTAAATATCATGTAACCGGAAACACTGATAATGACACTTCTTTTGTGTGGATAAAAAACAATCCAAGTTCAAGTGCAGCCTTTGGGGCAAATCATATTTATTTTGATCTTTGGTCGGACATAGCAGATGCAACATTTGATTATGCGTTTGGAGCTGATTTACCTCCTCCAACTTATGGTTTGAGAGGATCAACAATTTATCGGTCTGCCCTTTCTTCTGTAGGCACTCCATTTGCAGATACGATCTACAACGATAATGGAGATAGAATCGCTGTGATAGAAGTTTACACGGAAATTGTTGGTTCCAACTACCACATGGAGGCTTATTATAGCAATGTAGATTCAACTGCTTATAATTTTCGGTTTTCAACCACTGGTCAAGGGAAATATGATTTATGGAGTGGGTCTTGGTTAGGTTTAAATAATCTAGTTACAACTATTCCAACTCCAGCTGTGTTACCAGAAATTATTCATTATCATATGCCTGACTCACTTCAAACAATAGTATCTAATTGGGCTTGTTCAGAAAAAATAATTACTGTTGGGAATTTAAGAAATAGACTCGGACATATTGATAACAATGGTGCTCAATATTATCCAGCTACAGATATGACACCTCCTGGTAAATTAAGTCCAAATTCTAGTGTAGGGCCTAATAGACACGGACAAATAAAACCTGATGTTAGTGCCTCTGGCGATGTTTCTCTTTCAGCAGGGCCTTTATGGTTTTTGACCAATCCTGCGAATAATGCATTGATTGATTCTGGTGGATGGCACGCAAGAAACGGTGGAACCTCTATGGCTTCCCCTTGTGTCGCAGGTATAGCCGCTCTTTATCTTGAAAAATGTAATAAGGCTAACTATTTATCATTCAAAACAGATTTGATTAATACAGTCTATACAGATTCATATTCGGGGATCGTTCCAAATAATTCTTATGGTTATGGAAAACCACATGCGTTAAATTTATTATTGTCTACAGATTTCACAGCGTCAGTTACAGGTTCAAATGTTACGTGCGGTAATCCCCCTTCTCTCTTATCATTAAGCTCCTCCTCACCTTTAATGGATGCTGTATGGTCAAATGGAGGAAGTGGATTAACGAACTTGATTTCTGCAGCAGGTGATTATTCTGCTTTAGTTTATAGTGAAAGAGGATGTTTTGTTCAAAGTGACACGCTAACAGTTACTCAGTTGCCTTTATTATCAATTTTACCCATACTACAATCAGGCAATACACTTGCTACCTTGTCTTTCACTAATTATCAATGGACTTTAGATGGAAATGATATTCCTGGAGCTACGAATCAAACATTGGAAATAACTGCTCCTTATGGTGTTTATACGTGCTATTGTGTTAGTGTGGATGGTTGTATTTCTGAAACTGCGCCAGTTACGATAACTTTAGGTATAAGTAAACCTACTATTCATCAAATTACTCTTTATCCTAATCCTTCAAACGATTATTTTACTGTTATTTCAGAAGAAGATATTATTTCAATGAGAATTTTTAGTGAAGACGGCAAAGAGCTAACTGTTAATATTTTAGAAGAAAAAAAGTATTCTATTTCTGATTACCCAAGTGGTATTTATCATTTAATAATTGAATTCGAATCAGAAAAGATTTATTCAAAAATCACAAGAATGTAATTTGAAAAAAATATTTTATACTTTTGACGTGTAAACAAATAATAAGAATGGATTTAACAGGTATAATTGCAATTTCAGGAAGACCAGGTCTTTTTAAGGTAGTGGCACAAGGTAAAAACAATATCATTGTGGAATCATTAATAGATAATAAACGTTTTCCAGCATACGCTACAGATAAGATTTCAGCGTTGGATGATATTAGCATATACACATATGATGATGATGCACCATTGCGCACTTTGTTAAAAGCAGTTTATAAAAAAGAAGGAGGGAAAGAATGCCCTTCTCATAAAGAAGACTTAACTGTACTTAAATCATATTTATTAGAAATACTGCCTAATTACGATCAAGAAAGAGTTTACCCTTCAGATGTTAAAAAGATGTTCCAATGGTATAATCTTTTGCAAAAATCAGGAAATCTTAAATTGATTGAGAAGGAAGAAGTTTCAGAAAAGAAAGCAACAAAAGCGAAGAAAGACGATTCAACTGAAGAAGCTGCACCAGTTAAAAAAGCTGCAACTAAAAAAGTTGTTGCCGCTAAACCAAAAGCACCGGGAGCTACTAAAGCTGTTAAACCAGGAGCTGCGAAAAAGGTCACAGCAACAAAAACTGGCGGTAGTAGAGGAAAGTAACACCTGTCATTAGGTGAGAATATAAATTTTAAAGCCGCCCCTCGACTTGTTCGGGGAGCGGCTTTTTTAATGAAATGAATTATGAAAATCACAAAGAATAAACGAACATTTGTTGGAGAAAATCTAGTAATAGATTCTTGGGATAAAATAAAACCTTCATTCGAAGATTTGGTTGATCGTTCAATTGATACGAAAGAAAAGTACAAAAAATGGCTACTTGACAAAAGTGAACTTGAAGCTGTTTTAGAAGAAGATGCTGCTTGGAGATACATTAAGATGACGATTGATACAAGAAAAGAAGATTTAAGCGAAGCGTATACTTTTTTTGTAACTAAAATTCAACCTGAACTGGCACCATTTGAAGATCAACTCAATAAAAAAATGGTTGATTCTCCTTATTTCAATGAATTAAATCACGAACAACAGTATCAAATTTATTTCCGTTCAGTTAATACTGCATTGCAACTTTATAGAGAAGAGAATATTGCTATTGAAGCCGAGATCAATGAAAAAAGCCAATTGTTTGGATCAATTTCAGCTGCTCAGACAATTGAGCATAAAGGCGAAACCTTAACAATGCAAAAAGCCTCTTCCCTTTTAAAGGAAACTGACGAGAACTTGAGAAAAGAGATATTTGAAAAAATGTCAACACGGAGAAGCAAAGACATTGACCAGTTAGATAATTTATATACTGATCTAATTCAACTTAGACATCAAGTTGCGGTCAATGCTGGTTTTGAGAATTACCGAGATTACAAATTTCAAGAGTTAGGTAGATTTGATTATACGAAAGATGATTGTTTGAACTTCCATAGTGCAATTAAAAAACAAATTGTACCAATTGTTAAAACTCTCCAATTAGAAAAGCTTGAAAAATTAGGAAAAAACAAATTCAAACCATGGGATTCAGAAGTTGACCCTGATGGAAAGCAGCCATTAAAACCATTCAACACTGGTGTAGAGCTATTGACTGGAACAATTAAAATGTTTAAGGAAATTGACACTTACTTTAGCGATTGTTTGACAACAATGGACGAAATGGCTTATCTAGACCTAGATTCAAAAGAAGGGAAAGCACCAGGTGGATACAACTACCCTCTTTACGAGATTGGTGTTCCATTTATTTTTATGAACGCTGTTGGCGCACAAAGAGATCTTGTTACAATGGTTCATGAGGGCGGCCATGCTGTACATTCTTTTTTAAGTCGTGATTTGGAATTAACCGGTTTCAAAAGTTTACCATCAGAAGTTGCAGAATTAGCTTCTATGTCTATGGAATTACTAACGATGAATCTTTGGAATAAATTTTACACCAATGAAGATGAATTGAAAAGAGCGAAAAAAGAACAATTAGAATCTATTTTAAAAATTATGCCTTGGATTGCTCAAATTGATGAATTTCAGCACTGGGTATATGAAAATCCTAAGCATACTGTACAAGAGCGACATGCTAAATGGATGCTGATTTCAAAAGAATACGGGACAGGATTGACAGACTGGACAGGATATGAAGAAGTGCAATCAACAGCGTGGCAGCGACAAATGCATTTATTTGAAGTTCCATTTTATTACATAGAATATGCGATTGCACAATTGGGTGCATTAGGCGTATGGAAAAACAGCATGACTGATTTCCCTAAAGCAATTGAAGATTATAAAAATGCATTGCGCTTAGGATATACGAAATCGATTCCTGAGATCTACGCAACAGCTGGAATTAAATTTGACTTCACAGAGGAATATTTAAAAGAACTAGCTGATTTTGTGAAAGTGGAATTGGAAAAATTAAAATAGAATTATGCTTATTTATTGCCACAGATGCACAGATTTATCATAAAACTAATCTTTGAATCTGTGGCTTTAATTTTTTAAACTGATTCCTAAATACACTTTAAGTGAATAGTTCTATACTATTTTTAAGACAAATAAACTTTCTCCTTATATTTGCGCCATTATTTTAAAAAGAATCTAAATGAAAATTGAAGATAACAAAGTAGTTTCGTTGACATACAAACTATCAAACCATAAAACTGGAGAAACAATCGAAGAAACATCTAAAGAAAACCCAATGGTCTTTTTATATGGTGTTGGGTCAATGATTCCTGAATTTGAAGCGAGTATTGATGGTAAAAAAGTAGGTGATACTTTTGAAGTAGTTATAGTTTCTGAAAACGCTTACGGTGATTTTGATGAAGGTCAGATTGCTATGATTCCGTTGGATGTTTTCAATGATGAATCTGGTAATTTTGATGAGAAATATTTTCCAATTGGGGCTTTGATTCCAATGTCAGATAATGAAGGAAATCAGCTAAGAGGTCGTGTTTTAGAAATTACTCCAGAATTAATCAAAATGGATTTCAATCACCCATTAGCTGGAACTGACTTGCATTTCACAGGCGAAATACTTGACTTAAGAGAAGCATTAGCTGAAGAAATTAGCCACGGACACGTGCACGGAGAGCATGGTCATCAGCATTGATCTAAACAAACTTTAAGACAGGAGGAATACGAAAGTGTTCCTTTTTTTTTGTAGCGAGAGTCAGTCAACTAACTGATGAACTCTCTTACGCCACGGCTGATATGAATCTTAGTACAATTTTTTAAACAAAAAAAGACTTAGATTTCTCTAAGTCTTAATTCCTTTGTAGCGAGAGAGAGATTTGAACTCTCGACCTCAGGGTTATGAATCCTGCGCTCTAACCAACTGAGCTACCTCGCCATAAAATGTTGGTTTTGCGGTTGCAAATATAACAGTTATTTTTTCTTTTTCAAGTAAGAACGACGTGAAAATCTAAAGAATCCCTTAATCAATTGAAAAACAACCTTAAAATCATAATTTCACCAATCTTTTTGTGTGAAAACGATCATTATCTTTAATTTTGATTAAGTACATTCCTTGATTCAAGGTATCCTCCATCTGAAAAGTGAACTTTTTTTGACTAAATAAAACTTTCTGATAAATGATTTTCCCTTGAAGATCAAACAAGGTAACTTCTTCTAATTTATTCCCTATCAGTGTAAGTGTGTTATCAAATGGGTTTGGATAAATTTCAATTTCATTACCTATATTGTCTTCAACTAAAGCTTGACCAACATTAATAGTGAAATAGGCCGTGTCATTTTCACATCCTTCCCTTGAAGAGATTAATACTACGGTGTATGTTCCAATCGACGAGTATTCATGCCATGGATTTTGATCTATCGACAAATCACCATCACCAAAATCCCAAAAATAAGTATCTGCGTTTTGACTTGTATTGTTAAACAATACAACAGCATTTGGCAGTTCTACGTTCGTTAAATCAGGAGTAGCAGAAGCGATTGGGCCAGGCAGTACTGTGAAGTTATAGGATTGGTTCGATTGATTTGATCCAGCGGAATTTGTAGCAATCAATGTTATATTACAAGGTCCAGTAACTAAAGGAATCAAATATGCTTGTTGTGAATTCATATTATTGATGATACCATTTGTCGTTGACCAGGAAAAACTCACACCATCAACTGATGCGTTATTCAACATCACTGAATCTCCCTCACAAACAATTAACTGATCAATGTAAAAGTCGGCAATTGGAGGAGTTGTTGGCACTTGCAATAGTTGACCATCTGAAGAAACAAGAAGTGACTCTAATCCTGCCCCATCTTCGGATTTGATTGTTATGTAATAAGTTGTTCCGTAAGATAAACTTAATCCCGTTAGGGTATAATTTGTCGATAACCCAATATTTGTAAAACTAGCAATATCTTGACTTCCACTACTCGTTCCAACAGCAAAGAAGTAGGCAGAAATATCACTATTTGGATCAAGAGATTCATTCCAATTTGCACTTATTTGGTTTGATGTTACAAAAACAGCAATATCAGAAGCCAAACCATCATTAACAGTAAAATCTTGTGGAATTGTCCAGTCAATATTAACCATTGAATTTGCAATAGTTGAAAAATTATTTGCATCATCAATTACCAATGAATAGATTGAGCATGAAGGAATAGTTGAAGTTGGGTTTTGGAATCTAACCATAGAACTTGCATTTCCAATTGATACAACCTCTGAATTAGAACGGGATTTGTAAAGCTTAATATTATCTACGATATAACTACATTCGCCGCTTCTAAAAGAAATGGCATTCCCAGAAGTCAATGGACTGGAATCAATCCAAGAAGAGACGAGGTTGTTATTTAAGAAAGCTTTTACTTCCCCGTTAGACGGATTATAGGTGATTTTAAAATCGTATTCAATGTTTGGGTCAACGACAATGTCGTCATTCGTTTGTAACACCAAATTATCAGCTGTAGCTCTATATATTTGACATTTATCAGAGTCTGCTCGCCAATAAACCAAATAGGAATTCCCTCGATTTGGAAGAGTTGGGTCACTACAGAAAAAATGTAAGCCTGCTCTTCGATTCGAACCTGGCCCTCCTATTGTACCTTTCCAATGGTAAACATATTCTGTGCTATTTGTTTGATCTACCATAGAATAACAAGCAGAATTCGTTTCTGTAATTGTTGATTGATTCAATTTTCCTGCAGTAATCCCCCATGTTCCGAGTCCAGTTACCCATTGACTTGCTAATGACCCAGAAAAATCTTCGAACAAATAACCCAACGTACGATTTGCCGATTGTTGAGTCCCGTCAAAATCAGTAATTAAACTATAAGCCTGTTGAACTAAAGCATTGTCTGAATCCGTATAATTTGCGTTGAAATTTGTTGTTTGCCAATTACCGATCGTAGAAATTGATGTAGATGGTGGAACGTCATCTTGATTACAGGTATAGTTTGCGATAAATCCTGGCCGTGTAGTTGAAAGATCTGAAGTGAAACGAAATGTTACTGCTCCTGTTGTTGTGTTAAAAATTCCAGGTGAAACAGTTCCTGTAAATGGACTTCCTGCAATTTGTGGTGACGCAATTGAATTCCCATCATACACGTAGAGATAATCATAATTCAGTTCAATATCAAAAAGACTGAAATTCACATCTAAACTTGTAGCATTCGGAGGCGCAATTGTCCAAGTGTAATCTTCGTTGTTGTAATAGTTTTTCGTTGCTCCACCAAAATCATGTATACTTCCTGAGCAAGAATCCACATAACAATCCGTCATTTTAGCATTTATTTCATCCCACAATTCACTATAACCATCGTCATAACCAAGTGCCCAGATACCAATTCCTGCAATTCCTGAATTCAAAACATGTTGTAACCGATCGCCAAAAGCATTTTCCTTAGTTATAAAACATTGTTTTGGTGTTCCTGCATTCGTAAATAAGTATTCATCCGAATGACTATCTGTATCGTAGTAATGATTGGCATTACTATAAAATCCTGTGGTATTGTTACGAATATAAGAATACGTTCTCGAAACCCCTGTTGCAGTTGTTGAAGAAGGAACGGTTAAAGATGACGTAGACCATTCTCTTCCATAATTCGGTAAACCAAGGATCAATTTATTTTTCGGACAACCTGCTTCCACATAATCAGTTATTGATCGAGACAATGAATAATTATAAGTTGTTCCAAAATGATACAAAGGGTCATTTGGCCCAGCAGTGCTGCTTCCAGAATAATAATAATCATACCCCATGATAATATAATTGTCAACTTCTGGCTCCATAATTTGAAAATCGAATACAGAATTCCAGTCAACAGAGTATAAAACTGTACTTACTTCTGATCCTGGAATGGCTGAATGAAATTGATTCGATAAATCAACCATAAAATTTGCAAAATTAGTTGACTGAGAAGACGGAAGTCCTTCAAAATCAATATTAACACCGTGTGCACCTCTAGAAGAGATTAACGAGATTAAATTGGTTATAAGGGCTTGTTTCGCCGTTGTATTTGTCAAGAAAGAAGTGTGATTTGCAAAAAGCGTAACACATAATGTCACTTTTGTAGAACCTGTCGCCAATGCCGCATTCACTGCTGCACTTGTTGACCAACCATGTGTAGAAACTGCATTTCCAGTTAAATAATCTACTTCATAACTGAAAAATGATAAATGACTTAATAAATCCCATTGATAATTTTGGTAAGCACTCCCGATCCAATATGGATGCCAACCGTAGACTTTTTTATTGAGATTACAGATTACCTTTTCTGTTTGTGTTTTTTTTGATACAGCTATTGTGTCGTAAAATTCCGCACTTGCATTTCCTTTGGAATTATAAAAAGACAATTCTGTTTGATGAATACTTTGAGAAAAAGTTTGGTTTACAGGAACAATAACTAAGATCCCTATAATGTGTATTAACAATGATTTCATGTAGTAATATAATTGACTACAAAACTATGTTATTCAAAGACGCAAAACAAATAAATTATGACCTGTCTTCCTCAAACAAAACCGTGGTATTGTGTTTTAATGTTCTAAAAACAAAAGAAATAGAAAGGCCAATTATTAATATGATACCGTATGCCATTTTGAAATGAGGCTGTCCTGTTGTGAACCAATCTCTTAAAAACGAAACGAAAACAAATCCAACAATTGCAGCAGTAACGCCAGAGTATTCTCTTCTCATAATCGTTTTAATAGAAAAAGGAATTTCTGTTTTGATAAAGTTTTTTCGACTAGGCCAAAAAGGAGGAACTTTCATTGACCAGTCAATATAATCTTGCCCAAATTTGCGCTCTAAGAATCGTTCTTCTGCAAACATAATTCGTTCGTAAAACAACCAAAAAAGTAATGAGACAACCAAGATGAACCAAATATTATAGGTGAACATTACAATTCCAATCCACATAAAGTAATTTCCTAAATACAAAGGATGTCTTACTGTGGAATAAATTCCTTTTGTGTTCAGCGCTTCGGCAACTTGTTCTTCTGTGTTTCTCCCAGAAGTGTTTTTGCTACTTGTTCCAATTGCAATTGCTCGGATTACTAGACCTGAAAAAGAAAAAAGAGCACAAGTTATCAACAAAACTAAATCAAGAGGTTGATTTGAGTCAAACAGCTTGTAATCAGTAAAATAAACTGTTGGTATTGACATTAAAAACAAAATAACCGGTATTTGACCACGGTATTTGAACAGGATATTCCCGTTTTTTTCAAATGAGTGTACTAAAGCCATTGAAAAGAATTATGTAAATTGCGTTTTTTTGTTGCAAAGTTAACACAAATTGACAATTACTATGACTGAGAAAGTAAAATTCGAATTAGAATACCTGTTAAAAACATCCCCAAAAGTTTTAGAGAACATGCTTTGCACTCCAAGTGGATTAAGTGAATGGTTCGCTGATGATGTTAATATCAAGGACGATATTTTTACATTTTTCTGGGATGGCAGCGAAGAAAGAGCTCGTTTATTATCGAAAAAATCAAATTCAAAAGCGAAATTCAAATGGATTGAAGACGAAGAAGAAGGCAATGATTGTTTTTTCGAAATGGCTTTTGATGTTGACCCAATGACAAAAGTCGTTGTTATGACAATAACAGATTTCGCTGAAGAAGATGATATGGAAGAATCTCAAATGCTTTGGGAACAACAAATTGGAGACCTTCGCAGATTACTTGGAGCTTAAAACCTAATAAATCACAAGATTGTTCGTTATTTATCTAATTTTGTAAGCTTTTAAAAGAAAAACTCTATTGAAACGTCTGTACGTTTTTAGTATCCGTTCCTTTGTAGGACCATTTTTTGTGACTTTGGTTATTTCCATGTTCATTCTAATTATGCAATTTCTTTGGAAATACATAGATGATTTGATGGGTAAAGGCATTGACACATTAGTGGTTTTAGAATTACTTTTTTATGTTTCTGCCAGTTTAATCCCCCTTGCTCTCCCCTTAGCTATTTTGCTTTCATCAATAATGACTATTGGAAACTTAGCTGAAAACAATGAATTAACAGCTTTAAAATCCAGTGGACTATCCCTTTATAAGATATTAAAACCATTAACTTTTGTTGTAATTGGGATTGCGTTTGGAACTTTTTATTTTGCAAATTATGTTATTCCGGTTGCAAATTTAAAGTGGCATTCACTCATTTACGACATTCAAAACACAAAAATTTCAGCTATTTTAACTCCAGGTGTTTACAGCAAGGAGCTTGATGGTTATGCAATTAAAGTTGATTCTGGCACTGATGACCATTTTAAAGGAATATTAATTCATGACCACACAGACCCTAAAGTGATTAAAACAATTAGAGGTGATGAAGGCAGGGTTTATAAATCTGAGAATGGCAAATATTTATTTTTTGAATTAGAACATGGGTTTGTTACAGAAGAGTTATCTCCTGATGCACCAAGCTTCAGTCCTAACGGTAAAAAACATTTAGCTCAATCTAGCACACGTCCATCAAGGAGATCAACTTTTGAAAAAGCAACTTATAAGATTGATTTATCAGGGTTTTCGTTAAAAAGATCTGAGGATGAAACTTTTGCTGATAAACATGAAATGCTGAATGTTTTTCAAATCTCTGCCGCAATAGATTCGATAATTGATAATGGGAATAAAATATCTGAAAACTTTCTACTGAGCTTAAAAAATGACCATCCTTATTTCCAATCAATTAATTACAAAAATGACTCTTTAAATAAGAATATAGATAACACAAAAGAGCAAATTATTCCTGAGTTAATTACCTTCAAAGAATTAAGCCCGCAGGATCAATTGAAAGCAATAAACGCAACGCAAGTAAAGTTGAGAAGAGTGAATCAAAATTTAGATGGACAAAAGGCATATATGCTAAGTATTAATTTCGATATCAATGGTTATTTAATAGAATTTCACAGAAAATTCGCTTTAACATTTACGATCATTGTTTTGTTTTTTATTGGTGCTCCATTAGGTGCAATTGTTAGAAAAGGAGGCTTTGGTGCACCAGTCGTTATTGCTGCATTGTTGTTTATGGTTTATTTTGTTTTAATTAGTGTCGGCGATAGTTTAGCAGCTTCTGCCGTTGTTTCTCCGCTAGTTGGAATGTGGTTTGCCTCTATGGTTTTAATACCTATTGCTTACGCATTGATGCGAGCTGCGGCTAATGATTCCCCTGTTTTCAGTAAAGATAGTTGGGTGAGATTTTTCAAACGATTTAAAAGAAAAAATGCGAATTCTTTACCTCACAAATAAGCCAATTTTCCCAATTGTAGATGGTGGTTGTAAAGCAATGCATCAATTTTTGAAATGTTTAATTCAGAATGAATATTCCATTGAACACATTTGCCTTTCAACTTTCAAACACACTTTCGATCCCGATAACTATCCAAAATCAATAACTAAAGACATTCCCACTTCTGCTTTTGAAATTGACACTAGAATTAAGTTATTTCCTGCCTTGAAGTCACTCTTTACAAGAAAATCGTATGTTCTATCAAGATTCGATAATGCTGAGTTTCATTCAAAATTAAAAGAAGTACTGACAAATGGCGATTTCACACACATTATTCTAGAAAGTTTATTTCTCTCGCCTTATATTGAAACAATTAGGAATTCTTCAAAGGCAAAAATCATTTTGAGAACTCATAATGTTGAACATGAAATCTGGAGACAACTAGCCATAAACACAGCCAATCCTTTAAAAAAATTCTATTTAAATAGGTTGTCACTTGATTTAAAAAAAAATGAAATTGAAAATCTAAATAAAGTTGATTTAATTGCAACTATCACTAATGAAGATTCAAAATCTTTTGACGATTTAGATGTCAACACACCTAAAATAACCATCCCAATAGCCATAGATTTAACTGAAGTCAATGTAGATTATTCTAAAACAAATTTGTTTTTCATTGGCTCAATGAACTGGAAACCAAATATAGAAGCTGTAAATTGGATTGTTAATGAAATATTACCAAAAATTAAAAGCATTCATCCAAGTGTTGAATTTCATCTTGCTGGCTCATTTATGGGGAATCAATTTCCAAGTAATCCTATTAAAGGAATTGTAAATCACGATTTTGTAAATGACAGTCATCAATTTATGCAAAACAATGGTATATTGACCACACCTATTCGAAGTGGATCTGGTGTGCGTGTAAAATTGTTAGAAGCTATGTCTCTTGGCGTACCTGTAGTAACAACTAGTGCTGGAGCACTTGGGATTAATCAAAACAACAGTTTACTTTTTGCTGAAACAAGTGACGACTTTGTTCCACATATTTCTGAACTTATCTATTCTCAAGAAAAAAGAATGATACTTGGAGGAAAAGCACGTAAATTTATTGAAGAAAACAACTCTATATCAAGCATTTCGAATTCTTTAAATGACAGTATCAAGCACTTATAAACCAAAATTAGTTGTGATTCTTTCACGTTTTCCTTATCCATTAGAGAAAGGAGATAAATTACGTGCGTATTATCAAATCAAAGAATTATCAAACGATTTTAGCATTTCCTTAATTGCTATATCGAAACAAAAAGTCTCAACTGAATCAGTAGAAAAATTGAGCTTGTATTGCGACACAATTAATGTCATAAAAATTACTAATTGGAGCGTGTTTTGGAATTTATCGCTGTCCTTGTTAAACAATAAGCCTTTTCAAGTTGGGTATTTCTATTCCTTTCAAGGGCATTTAAAAATTAAACAATTACTTAAAGAAATAAAGCCTAATTATATTTATTGTCAGTTAATTAGAGTTTCTGAATATGTTAAAAATTATCATGACTGCCCAAAAACAATTGATTATATGGACGCTTTGTCTATGGGTATAGAAAGGCGTGTATCAAAGGCACCTTGGTATGCAAAGTGGCTATTTAGATCTGAGGCCAAAAGGCTTAAAGTCTATGAAAGATCAATTTTTGATTATTTTGAAAACAAAACAATTATCAGCGATCAAGACAAGGAATATATTAGTCATCCACAAAAATCAAAAATCACTTGCATTTCTAACGGTATAGACAGCTCTTTCTTTGAAGAACAAGTCTATACTGCTGAGTTTAACTTAGTTTTCGTTGGCAACCTTAGTTACGCACCAAATATTGAAGCTATTGAATATATATCTAGCCAAATATTATCTCGAAACAATCAATTAAGCTGTTTAATTTCTGGAGCCTCCCCTAGTTCAACTGTTCAAAAAATATGTAAATCTAATCAGCAAATTACTTTACAAGGATGGGTTCCTGATGTTCGAACATCTTATTGTCGTGGTAAAATTTTTATCGCCCCAATGATGATTGGAACTGGGATGCAAAACAAACTTCTAGAAGCAATGGCGTTAGGAATTCCCTGTATAACGACAAGTTTAGCAAACAATGCGATTAACGCGATTCACGGTCAATCGATTTATGTAGCTAACACATCAGCTGAATTCCTCGAGGCAATAAGTCTTTTATCAACCAATAATGAGCTATATCAGAAATTAGCAAATGAAGGAAAGAATTTCGTTTTAAAAAATTACAATTGGCAACAGGCAACAGCAGTTCTTAAAAACGTCATTTTATCGCAGGGATAAATACTTGCTATTTATTAGTTACTAATTGCGAATCACTTATTAATTACCCTTGATTAATGGGAAATTTACAGTAATTTTGTAACTCGAAAAACATCCAATGGAATTTACATTAAACACTATCGAAGAAGCGATAGAAGAAATCAAAGAAGGAAGAGTAATTATCGTTGTTGACGATGAAGACAGAGAGAATGAAGGAGATTTTCTTACTGCGGCACGAAATGTAACTCCAGAAGTCATTAATTTTATGGCAACGCATGGTCGAGGTTTAATTTGTGCTCCAATAGTAGAAGATAGATGCGATGAACTAGGACTAAACCTTATGGTTCAATCCAATTCTGCTACGTACGAAACTCCTTTTACTGTTTCAGTGGATTTAAATGGGCATGGTTGTACAACTGGAATTTCTGCAAGTGACCGTTCTAAAACTATTTTAGCATTAATAGATCCTCAAACAAAACCAGAAGACCTTGGTAAACCTGGTCATATTTTTCCACTTCGTGCAAAGAAGGGTGGTGTTTTGAGACGCGCTGGACATACAGAAGCGGCCACTGATCTTTCTCGTTTAGCAGGTTATGAAGCTGCAGGGGTTATCGTAGAAATTTTGAATGAAGATGGAACAATGGCAAGATTGCCTGAATTAGTGGCTATTGCAGAAAAATTTAATTTAAAAATCGTTTCTATTGCGGACTTAATTGAATACCGAATTAAAAACGAATCTCTTATTGAACGTGTTGTTGATGTAAGTATGCCAACTAAGTATGGTGATTTCCAGATGATTGCTTTTAAAGAAATTAATAGTGACCAAGAACATTTAGCACTTGTAAAAGGCACTTGGGAAAAAGACGAAGCTGTTTTAGTGAGAGTACACTCCTCTTGCATGACAGGTGATATTTTTGGTTCATGTCGATGTGATTGTGGGCCACAATTGCACAAGGCAATGGAAATGATTGAAAACGAAGGAAAAGGTATCGTTGTTTATATGAATCAAGAAGGTCGTGGAATTGGTCTACTTAATAAATTAAAAGCATATAAATTACAGGAAGAAGGTTACGACACTTTAGAAGCAAATATCAAACTTGGATTTAAGGGAGATGAGCGTGACTATGGCATTGGAGCTCAAATAATTCGTTCTCTTGGAGTTTCAAAAATGAGACTTATGTCAAACAACCCTACTAAACGAACAGGTTTGGTCGGATACGGATTAGAAATAACAGAAAATATCTCTATTGAAATTGCTAGTAATATTCACAATGAATCATACTTGCAAACGAAGCGTGATAAAATGGGTCATGTTTTGAAAATGAAAAAATAGCCTATCAAAGATGAAACAATGTTAGTAGCAAAAGGAATATTCAAATCATATGATTCACTTCAAATACTGAAAGGCATTGACCTCGAAGTAAAAGAAGGAGAAATTGTTTCGATTGTAGGGTCTTCTGGAGCAGGAAAAACCACTCTTTTGCAAATACTCGGGACTTTGGACAAACCAGATAAAGGAACATTAGAAATTGATGGAATAAATCCATTTACGCTCAGCTCAAAAAAATTATCAGCCTTTAGAAATCTATCTGTGGGATTTATTTTTCAATCTCATCAATTATTACCAGAATTCACTGCACTTGAAAACGTTATTCTTCCAGCATTGATCAAAGGTGAATCATTGGTAAAAGCAAAAATTGAAGGTTTACGCTTATTAGAAATTATTGGTTTAAAAGAACGAGCAGAACATAAGCCTAATGAACTTTCTGGTGGTGAACAGCAACGTATAGCCGTTTGCAGAGCATTGATTAACCAACCAAAAGTTATTTTTGCTGACGAGCCTTCGGGAAATCTTGATTCTTATAATTCACAAGAATTACACAAATTGTTTTTTCAGTTACGTGACGAATTCAAACAAACCTTTGTCATAGTAACACATAATGAATCGCTAGCGAATATGACAGACCGTAAATTGGTTATGAAAGATGGGTTTATTGTTTCAGGGAATTGATGAATTTTCAAGAATTAACTGATTTCCTCAATTTCAAGGCCGAGCATTACGAAAACCCTGTATTCCTAGAAAGTGACCCAATACAACTTCCACATCGTTTTTCTCAAAAGGAAGATATTGAAATAGTTGGATTTCTAATTTCAACTATTGCTTGGGGAAATAGAAAAAGCATCATTAAAAGTGGTGAACGTTTGCTGGAAATCATGGAGCAAGATCCTTTTGAATTCATTAAAGCATACAATTCTGATAATATAGAGCATTCTAATTTTGTTCACAGAACATTCAATGTTATAGATTTAGATTTCTATTTTAGAAGTTTGCAAAACATCTATAAAACGGGATGTTTAGAAACTGCTTTTCAAAATACAAGTTCATTTGAAGGAGTGAAAGGAAGAATTATTTCTTTTCGTTCGAAATTTATGGAAATTGAGCATTTGGACCGTTCACACAAACACCTTTCAAATCCAGCAAAGAATTCTGCAGCTAAACGCCTGAATATGTATTTACGTTGGATGACAAGAGATTCAAAAAAGGGTGTAGATTTTGGGATTTGGAAAACGATTCCGACAAGTGAATTGTATCTTCCTCTGGATGTTCACACGAGCAATAACGCAAGGAAATTGGGCTTATTGTCACGCAAACAAGACGACTGGAAGGCTTTAGAAGAATTGATGGCTCAACTTCAGTTAATGGACCCAATAGATCCAGTTAAATATGATTTTGCACTTTTTGGTTTGGGAGCTTTTGAGAAGTTTTAAATGATTATACCTTTTTAGCAATTCGAATTCAAAGAACAATCAGTTATCTTTCCTTAATTGTTGTTCACTCTTTTCTAAGTAAACTAAATCTATTTTCTCACGCTGATCTCCCTGAAATACACGGATGCATTTCCAAAAGATTCTAGTCAATTATTTCAACAAATCAATACTCTCAAAATTAAAGTCTTGTAAAAGAACTTGCACATTGCCACTTAGTTGTCCATTCATTCCAGACCATCCATTACTGCCATTTGCCCCATTCGATACTGGTTTCTGTCCTGTCAAAGCAGTTCCTGCTTTCCCTCCTTTACCTCCAGTCCCAGATAACCCGCCAGTCCCAGGAGAATTTAATAGATTCAGCTTCGGTTGAATCTCACTAGCATTATTATGAATAAACACATCAATATTACCTCCGTTTCCACCATTCGCTCCACTCCCACCGTTTCCACCATTTCCGCCGAAACCAGGATTTTTAGATTTTGTAGAATTTAATACTCCATCTCTTCCTTTGCTACCCTCTCCTCCATCTCCGCCATTTCCACCATTGCCGCCATTGGACAGAATCGTTAAGAGTTTTTGCTGATCCATTTCCTTTAAATTATAATAGGCTTTACTGAATGATAGTTGATCCACAACTAAAATCTGATAACGTGTATAAACTTTCCATATATATACATGGATATCAAATCCTTTCTGGCCATTTTCCCCGTTACTACCGACCTCACCTGTTTTTCCATCTTGAAAAAGTGTTGGTGTATTGGAATTCTTCCCATTTGCGCCATGTCTTCCATTTGAACCTGAATAATCGACAGTTAACGGTCCATAGAAGTTTAAATAAATACTATCTTTTTGAGTGTAAACCATGTCTTTTTTACACTTAAACTTATAAGTAAAATTTACAATTGAGTCATTGAATTTCAAAGGTCTTTCATTAATTTCAAGCTCGTCTTTTAAGTTGTTTACCTCTATTATGTTTTCATTCAAAAGCAGTTGATTATGATGAGTGATATCTCTTTCAGTCCTATCTTTCATTTTCATCACAATCTTACCATTGAATTTGCTACCATAATTTAAAGGTTGATTCGTGTTGTATTCTATGTTGATTCTTGAGATATCATCAATATCGATATTTTTGAAGTTCTTACAACTAAACAATACAGCAATAACACTGAAGGTAAACACAAATTTAATCATGACTTTTTTTTACAATTTTGATTCAAATATACAAAAGCTTAATTCATTTCACGTTCTGCATTAGAGTCTTATCCCAATAATACATACGTCGTCAATCTGTTCTAAATCACCTTTCCATTCTTGAAAGAATGAATTTATTTCACTCTTTTTATCTTCCATTTTAGAATCATGCATAGACTTCAAAATATCTTTCAACCGATTTGACTTAAGCTTTTTACCCATTTCACCTCCGAATTGATCTTGATAACCATCCGTAGTAAGAAAGATTTCATCTCCTTTTTGCAATTCAATTTCATGATTCGTAAAAGGTTTGGAATAGGCAAAATTTCCTATTGGTTGTTTATCTGCTTTAAATTCTAGAACCTCACCATTTCTTAATATCCACAATGGATTATTAGCGCCTGCCCAATAAACTTTTTTGTAATCAGAACTTATGGCGCACAATGAAATATCCATTCCATCTTTAACTTCTTCATCCGATTTTTCAAATTCTGAAACGACAATTTCCCTTGTTTTATCTAAAATATCTGAGGGCTTTTTTAAATTAAACTCCTTAATACTTCGATTCAAAGCATTGTTACACACAACAGAAACCATTGCGCCTGGAACTCCGTGGCCTGTGCAATCTGCGGCAGCAAGGAAAATCAAATTATCCACTACCTCAAACCAATAAAAATCACCGGCTACAATGTCCTTTGGCTTATATAGAATAAAGGAATCCTCAAAGTATTCTTTGATAACCTTTTCTTGAGGTAAAATTGCCGATTGAATGCGTTTAGCATAGGTTATACTATCTGTTATTTCTTGGTGTGTTTTTTCAAGTTTATTTTTTTGTAAAAACATCACTTCGGATACCTTCTTCTTGATCCTATAACTTCGAACGACCAAAAATATAATTCCCGACATTAAAAGAATGAGAAGTATCATAGAACCTAAAACTATTTTTGATTCCCTATCTTTTTGAGATTGAATTTCTCTCTCCTTTTGTTTTTGAATCAGTTCGGATTTTTTCTTTTGAATAGAAATAATACTATCTTTTTGTACTTTTTCATTGTACTGAAAAGCAAGGTTTTGGCGAATAACTTCCTCTCTTGAACCCAAAGAATACATGCTATCTTTGAGTGTGTAATATTTCTCAGTGAAAAACATTGCTTTTTGATATTGCTTGTTTTTTGAATAAAGAATCATCAATTGTTCAACCGCTCTAAACCCAATGCTAGAATAAAGATGACCAAGTGATTTTTTATAGTTTTTTGTAAGTAAAATTTCTGCTTCAGCAAATCGATTTAAGGCGATTAATGCTTTTGCAATATTAATTTCGCTTTCACTAATTCCAGTTTCTGGAGCCTTCTTCGATTTCAATCTAAAACTCAATCCTTTTTTAAAATAGTAAAGTGACGAATCAAATTCTCCTTGAAGAAATAACACCGAACCAATGTTATTATAAGATTGACCTATATTCAAAATATCCTTTGTTTTAAGACGTGATTTCAAACAAATTTTATGATAATACATAGCTGAATCGAGCAAGTTGATATCCATTAAGGTAACTGCTAAATTATTATAGAGCGTTTCAAAATTTTTCGAATTTGGTAGTGGTAATTGGTCAACTAAAAGAATTCCTTTTTTGTAATTATAAATTGCATTTTGATACTCTTTTGAATCCGAATACAAATTTCCCAAACGGTTGTAACAAAGTACTTTATCTTTGGTATCAAGCCCATTAACTATTAGTAATGCAGAATTTAGATTGCTAATTGCCAATGGATTATCAGAAAGATACATAAAACAAGTACCTATTTCAAGTAAATATTTTGCTCTTTTAGAAGGGTTATCCACTTTTGATAATAGACTTTTCACATTGTTTAAATGCTCATAGCACTTAACGTATGATGAAGGTGTTTGAGAAAAAAATTCAGATGCAATTAGATTTAATTCAATTTTTTTAAGTGTATTTTTCTCGGTACGTAACTTTTGTAAAACCGAATCAATATTATCCGTTTTCAAACGATCATTTGCGAATGAAAACAATGAAAATAGTAGAGCAAAAGAAAAGACAATTAACTTCATACAGCTCTAAAATTAGCGTTTTTATTCATTAACGATTCAATTTAGACCTTAAAAGTAAAAGATAGTTTGCAAGAAATACAGAAGTAGTAATTTATGATTCTTCAGAGATATTTTATTTTAAAGTTCTTGTTTTTAGTAAACAATCTTTTTAATGATTTCTTTGGAAACAGAATTTTAGCTACATTTGAAACATGCAATTCGTGTACCCTGAATTTCTTTGGACGTTGTTCGCATTAGCGATTCCAATCATCATTCATTTATTTAATTTCAGGAAATATAAAACTCTTTATTTTTCAAGTTTAAAATTCATCAAGCATGTTGACCAGCAAACTCGTTCAACACAGAAATTAAAACATTTACTCATACTTTTTATCAGATTACTTGCATTAGCTTGTTTAATAATTGCTTTTGCTCAACCTTTTATTCCAGTAGAATCAACAAACAGCTCTGCAGGAAAACCAGTTTTAGCTATCTACCTCGATAATTCTTTTTCTATGACTGCAAAAGGAACGGAAGGAGAATTACTCTCAGAAGCGCGTGAGATGGCTCGCAAAATGATTGAAAAAGCAAGTCTAGATACTCGAATACTTTTGAACACCAATCAAATGAGTGGTATAGAACAAAGGTTGATTACCAAGATTGAAGCACTTGATTTATTGGATAAAATCGAACCTACGGCGCTGATTCGAAAGTTGGATGATGTGCTGAATTGGCAACGGAATTTTATTGATAAAGAAAGTCAAACGACTCAAAAGATTGGAACAAGACAATATGTATTCTTTTCAGATTTTCAAAAATCCACATCTCGTTTCAGTGAATTGAATGAAGATCTTAATTCATTTTACTACCCGGTTTTGTTATCTCCACAAGAAAAATCAAATATCTATATTGATTCTGTTTGGTTTTCTTCACCTATTCAGAAAGTAGGTCAAAACAACGAGTTAAATATTCGTGTTGTCAATAGCGGGAAGGAAGCCTTGACGAATGTTGAATTACACATGAATGTTGACGGAATTCAAAGAGATGTATTTTTAGATATCCCTGCCAATAATAAAACTGCGACTGTTTTCAACTACACAGAAAAATCAGATGGTTTTAAATCAGGTAAATTATCCGTTAACGACAAGCAGTTATTTTGGGATGATGATTATTTCTTCTCCTATTTTGTTGACAAGGAAACAACCGTGTTAATTGTAAACGGAGAAGATGCAACAACTGCAGTTTCCCAAGTATACAATCTCGAAGCATATTACAAAGTCAGTACGATTGATGAAAATGCATTTACATTAGACCGTTTGAATCAGGTTGATTTGGTATTTATCAATGGTTTAAATGAAATACCATCAGGAATGGCTCAAAATCTTAAACTATTTGCACAATCTGGTGGTACAATCGCACTTTTCCCTGGCACTCGATGTAAAACTGCTTCTTGGAATTCCTTGTTAAAAGACCTACAAATGCCATTTCTTGGGAAAGAAATTTCAAGTGGAACGAAAATAGACAAATTGACATATGATGACCCTTTCTTTTATGGCATGTTTGAAAAGAAAAAAGACAATTTAAATTTACCTTCTTTAACGAAAGGCTATCAAATTATTCCTCAAGGAAAAAGCTCATTTTATGAATTGATTCGTTTTCAAAATGGAATGCCGTTATTTTTAAGATCTGAAGGAGCAATAAACACATTTCTTTTTGCCTCTTCCTTAGATCTTTCATTTGGAACCTTTACATCAGATGCTTTATTTCCAAGTATAGTTCTAAGAATTGGAGAAATGAGTCAACGGAAGGCTCCAATTTCTTTAGTTCTCGGAAAGGAATCGTTTTACCCTTTGTACAAGAAACAAAGTGGTGAAACACCAATACACTTGAAAAACAAAAAAATAGATTTCATTCCACAAGTTCAAAAACAAGGCTTAATTAATTATATTTCATTGAGTGGTCAAGAAGCAATTGAAATGCTTACTGCTGGAACCTATGATATTATTGATGAGAAAAAAGAAGGTATCTTGTCATTGAATTTTGATCGAACTGAATCGTCAACTGAGTGTTTTGAAAAAAGTGAAATTATTAGTTCGTTAGAAAATGAATCTTTGAAGCATGTTTCTTTCAATGAAATTAGTGAGGGACAAAGCATCACAAAAATCGACATTGAAAAGCCATTTGAATATTGGAAATTGTTTGTCTTGCTGGCATTACTTTTCTTTTTATCAGAAATGTTAGTTTTAAAATTTTGGAAATAATTAAACGCACGTACAATGAAAATACTCGTTAAAAAAGCAACGATATTAGATCCTTCTTCTAGTAATAATGGAATTGTAATGGATATTTTAATTCAAGACGGCATTATTGCTGAGATTGGAAAAGATATCTCCTCAGAAGATGCGCAAGAACTGAACGGCACCAACTTGGCAGTTTCACAAGGATGGGTCGATTTAAAAGCTCATTTTTGCGATCCAGGGGAAGAACATAAGGAAACTATCGATTCGGGACTTGACGCTGCAGCTTTTGGAGGATATACGCACGTTGCAGTATTACCTAGTACTTATCCTGTTGTTGATGGAAAAACTCAAGTTGAATACATCTTGCGAAAAGGAGAAAATCATGTAACAAGTATTCATCCGATAGGAGCAATTACAGAAAAAATGTTAGGTGAGAATTTAGCTGAAATGTTTGATATGAATCAATCTGGAGTTACCCTGTTCTCAGATGACTTAGTGCCTGTCAATTCTGGAATCATGTTCAGAGCCCTCCTTTACTCTAAAAACTTCAACGGTAAAATTATCGCATTTTCTAGAGATCATTCACTTGCTGGAAAAGGAATGGTCAATGAAGGAGAAGCCTCTACCAAAACTGGAATTAAAGCAGACCCAACAATTGCAGAAATCATTCAAGTAGAAAGAAATTTACGATTGACAGAATATACTGATGGCAATATCCATTTCACGGGAATATCTTGCGCAGAAAGTGTGGATTTAATTCGCAAAGCAAAATCAATAGGAATGAAAATCTCTGCAGATGTGCACGTTTTGAATTTAGTATACAACGAAACTGCAGTTTTAGACTTCGATTCAAACTTTAAAGTAATGCCGCCATTTCGCAGGGAATCAGATAGATTGGCTTTGTGGGCTGGATTGAAAGATGGCACAATTGATACCATCGTTTCGGATCATAGACCGCATGACAAAGAAGAGAAAGATGTTGAATTCGATAATGCGTCATTTGGCTGTATCAATTTGCAGACGGTTTTTTCTTCACTTGTTTTGTGTAAAGAATTTGATTTAAAAACTGTAATCAACGCGATTTCAATAAATTCTAGAGAAATAGCGAACATTAATCAACACCCAATTGAAGTAGGAAACAAAGCTGATTTAACAGTCTTTTCGTCTGATAGTCAATGGTTATTTGAAAAAGGAATGATTTCATCCTATACTATGAACACTCCTTTTGTTGGTAAAGAATTAAAAGGAACCATTGTTGGGATAATAAATAACGGTAAATTAGCCTGTCGAGATTGAAAATTATGTCAGATAAAAAATCATTTTTAAAGCAATTTTGGAAGGAAAAGAAGATGGTTGGCGCTATGGCTCCAAGTTCCCGTTTTCTTGCCCAAAAAATGTTGGCGAATATTGATTTTAACGAAGCTAAAGTAATAATCGAACTTGGTCCAGGCACAGGTGTTTTTACAGATAAAATTCTAGAAAAAATGCTTCCAGATGCTGTTTTATTAGTTTTTGAGCTAAACGAAAATTTTTGCAATCAGCTTCAAAAACGAATAACGGATGACAGAGTTCATATAATCTATGATTCAGCCGAAAAAATTGAACATTATTTGAGTGAATATAATTTGGACAAAGCAGATGTGGTTGTTTCATCACTTCCTTTAGCAAATTTCCCTCAAGACATAAGAGATTCAGTTCTAAAAGCATCTCATAATTCATTGAAACCTATTGGGAAATACATTCAATTCCAATATTCATTGCAATCTAAAAAACACATCAAAAAAGTATTTGATGGAGTTTCAATAGATTTTACCCCTTTGAATTTTCCTCCAGCTTTCGTTTACACATGTAATAAGGGAGATAGAGGTTAGAAATAAAAAGTGCATACTATATTTGGAAACACATAGACACAGAGCACATAGATGTAACTCATAGCTTATAAGTCAAAATACTCAACTATCAGTGCACCGTATGGAGTTTGGACTTCACTGAGTATATCGAAGTGTCGTAATAATTGATATTCGATATGGTGGAAGACTTTAATCACAAATCCTACCCTTTTACAGTATAAAACATACGGATAACTATGTCAATCTGAAAATGGTATTATTCTTGTCTATCTTCGAATGTACACAACACACCGATTATGAAAACGAAAATAGACATCCGAAGAATACTACAAGCACCAACGAAATCAACAAATAAATTAAAATCGTTTGATCAAGGTTTAATGGGACTTGGAATAAAAATCACAACGAAAGAAAGTTTAAAATAAGTAGTTTTTACATATCAAATCCGCCTTCTCCTCCGCCCTGTTTTTTATTCGAGATTTCTAACTTCCCGAATTTATAAGAGAATGTCACTAAATATTTTCTTGTTAACCATTTGAAAGATGAAGTTTGTTGAACAGTTGGTTGATCCAAGTTCATATAAAACCCCATTTGATTAAAAATATCTGTTACTCTACATCCTAATGACCATTTTCCTTCTTTGAACGTTTTTTCAAACGACAAATCTACAGGTCCTTTACGTTGAACGCGACCTTGAACCGTATTTCTCGGTGAATTGTAATTTACATTTAACTGAACTATTGCTGTTTTTTTCCAAAAATCAACTGCACCAGTATACTTAGCACTCCAACTAATCCCGTTCACATTCCAATCGGCAGTTGTGTTGTCATCTACAAATTGAAAATAATTTGCATTCGCCGAAAGTGTATTTCTCCACCATTTGAATGGTTTAACTATTACAACCGCTTCTGAACCAAAATTATGACTTGCATCCAGGTTAATAAAAGTCATCGCAGACGTATTATCATCATAAAAATCTTTTATTCGAGAAATTATCTGTGTATTGTGTCGGTAATAAAGACTAACTGTAAATGTCACCTTTTTTATTTCATTTGCATAACCCAAATCATAAGAATCAATGAATTCAGGTTGTAAATATGGATTTCCTTTTCTTAAATTATATGGATCAGCATAACTTGTAAATGGATTCAAATCACCCGAACTAGCGCGTGTAATTCGCTTCGAATAGCTCAAACTGATTTCAGATTTCTCTGTTAAACTGTAGCGAATGTGTGCTGAAGGAAAGTAATTGAAATAATCGTTTACTATGCGAATTGTATCTGAAATTAAATTAGGAATTTGATATGCCTTTTCCAATCTAACGCCAGCTTGATATTTGAATTTACCCAATTGCTGACCAAAAATTCCATACAAACTAAAAATCTTTTCATCGTATTGATATTCGAAATTAGACAAAGTATCTTCAAGAAAGATTCCTTGCAAGGTATCATACCGTTCTGAATACGTATCAACACTTTGTTGACGAATTATCGCTTTCGTCCCCGTTTCTATTCGTGCTTTAATCTTAGGAAAAGTATAAGTAAAATCTACTTGACCAGTTGTTACATTGTTTCTTTCCTTGTTGAATAATTGTTGTTCGATTGGTTGTGATCCAAGCAATACCGTGTCATTCGTATAATAACTTTGATCATAAAAACCTTGAATATCATCTTTTCCAAAAGATTGATTTAAATCAACTATTAAATTACCACGGTCTTCTTTCAAATCGTATTTATAATTGACGTTGACATCTAAGTTATGTTGCTGAGATGGATCTGAAGAATACCTGTTCCACAAAGCCAATTGTGTACCTGTTTGATCAAAACTTGAATTCCATTGTGATCCAGTTCTATCACGTTGGCCTATGCTTGCTGTCGCCGAAATACCTAATAAATGTCTTGCTTTTAAGTAAAAATCGGAACCTAAGCGAATGGTATGACCCGCATTTAAATCAGTACCAATGCGTTCTTGTAAAATTCTGGATTGAGTCCCGTCAGCGAATGTTTGGGTTAAATCAGAATAATTGTTGCGGTAACCTTCATTGTATCTCCCAGTATAACTTCCAAACGTATTGAATTTTGAATTTCTATAACTCAATGAAACACCACCTTCAATACTGTTACCTCCTGTTAAATCACCAGAACCAAGTGTTCCGTTGATTAACCCATTAAATCCGCGTAATTTATTCTTTTTCAATACAATATTGATAATTCCAGAAGTGCCTTCAGGATCATATTTCGCTGAAGGATTGGTAACAATTTCGATTCTTTCAATAGAACCTGCAGGAAGTGCATCCAATAAGGATTTCCCACTAGCTCCTGAAAGTGAACTTGGTCGACCATCAATTAAAACTGTAACACCACCATCACCACGTAGGCTGATTTTTCCTTCTTGATCCACTTGAACGGATGGTATATTATTCAATACATCGTTGGCTGTTCCGCCCTTTACAGATAAATCTTCCCCAACATTGTATACCTTCTTATCGATGCCGATTTTAAGCAAATCTATTTCACCAACAATTTTCACTTCTTGCAACATTTTAGAGTCACCCAATTCCATTTTAATGGTACCAAGATTCACCACCTTCATGATTGAAGAGATTTTAATATCATTCAT
>VFKM01000144.1 GCA_009885545.1 Flavobacteriales bacterium | reverse complement strand
AGGCGTCGCGGTTGATTGGGTGTTGTAATTATTGGTAAATGCTTTGATAATCAAACTATCATCTTTGAATATCACTTCAGTATACGCCCTATTTTTTCCAATTACTACTTCCGAAAAGCGATAAAAGGATTGGGTTGCCGTTTCTGAAACACTATCTGCTAACAAATATGACACTCTTGATTGACCAGCAAACGACCCACCATTTCTGAATGCAATTTTATATTCTCCATTATACTTGGCAACAAAAAAAGACATATGAATATCATTAATGGTATCCAATTCATTTTTAGAAGAAATTTGATTTTCGGAAATTGGTCTAAAATCTACAATCCATTCTGGATAACCACCAAGAGGAGTTGTAGAAGTTACTGCTCCATTCCAAATCCCTTTCACTTTGTCTAATAAACCAAAACCAAGTGTGTTTTCAATTTCCGCATATGGAGTTGAGTTTAATAGCGATTCTGGTGGCACCTTGTCTTTTGTGCAGCTATAAAGAATCCAAAAAGAAGCAATTATTAGAATTATTTTCATAAAAATCTATCCGTGTATTGTTTCTTCCTTGCCATAATTTTGAATAACTATTGCTTCAAATTCTAACCATTCCGCCCAACGTTTGTTGACATCCATTTTACCAGCATATTTACGAGCAAAACCAAGAAAAGTGGTGTAATGCCCTGCTTCACTTACCATCAAATCATGGTAGAACTTTGATAATTCGGGATCAGAAATTTTTTCAGCTAATAATTTAAATCGTTCACAACTTCTTGCTTCAATCATTGCAGAAAAGAGCATGCGATCAACAAAAGAGTCTTCTCTTGACCCACCTTTGTTCATGAATTTATATAATTCATTTACATAACTATCTCTTCTTTCTCGTCCTAAAACCAATCCTCTCTTTTTGATTAAATCAAAGACCATTTGAAAATGTTCTAATTCTTCTTTTGCTAAAGCTAGCATTTCAGTAACTAAATCTGGTTTTTCAGAATTGAGGGAAATAATCGAAATTGCATTTGTTGCGGCTTTTTGCTCGCACCATGCGTGATCAGTAAGAATTTCTTCAATGTTCGATTCTACTATATTGACCCATCTTGGATCAGTTGGAAGTTTAAGTCCGAGCATAATGATTTATTTGAGAGAAAAAAATTAAAAGTCTTCTATTAATTGCAGCAAATGATCAAACTCAATTGGCTTACTTAAAATCATAGAGAATTTAACTTTACTCACAAGTTCAATTGTATCATCATAAGAATTGCCTGTAGTAAAAATAATAGGTGTTCGTATACCTAATTCCCTAATCTTAATCGCTGAATCTATACCAGATGTGCTATTTTTTAGAAAAACATCTAATATAATCATGTCAGGTTTAAAATTTATAGTGGAAGAAATTGCTTGAAAACTATCTACAACATTTTCTACTTCATAGCCTAATTTTTCTAGTTGCATGCGGAGAACCTTGGCAATCAATAATTCATCCTCAGCAATTAAAATTTTTTTAACTAGACTCATTTAGTGGTATTTGTATTAAATATTTAGGTGGTTCATTAGATGTCAATTGAATCGACCCATTTAATTGTTCAGCAAAGGTATGAATAAGTGTTAAACCTGTTGTGTTTGAGTTAGCAAAATCGACCGAAATGGGAAAATTTCCTTGACAATCACAATATTCAATTGTCATTACCCCGTCAACAATTGAAGTTTTAATTTCTGTTCTTCCTTGAATTGCGTCTTTATAGGAGTGTTTAAATGAATTCAACATAATCTCATTTAGCATTAATCCAAGTGGCAGAGCTGTGTTAAGCTTGAAAGATATTTCTTCTCCAAGGAGGACTAATTGAATAGACTCATTTGTTTTTAAAAGCCCAAATAATTCTAATAAAAAATCATTTAATCGAATATCATGAAATGTTTCATTTTTATAAAGTAATTCATGAATTAATGCTGTTGTTTTTATTCGTTTTCTGCTTAACTGAAGAGCCCCTTTCGCTTCTTCACTTTCTATATTCATTTCTTGTAATTGTAACATACTTGATACCATTGCAAGGTTGTTTTTTATCCGATGATGAATTTCTGAAAGAAGAACTTCCTTTTCCTTTAATGCACTAATAATCTTGTTTTCTGTTTTTATTCTTTCTGTGATATTTTTTGAAAAAATACTTATACCACTTATAATGCGGTTTACATCATAAATGGGATGAAAGCTAGTTTCAAAATAAGCAGTATTCATACTTATCGTATTATAACTTTCAATATCGTAGCACGTTTCGCCTTTATACACTCTTTCATAAATTGAGGTCAGGTGATCGTGTCTATTTGGATCAATATATTGCAGAATTGCCATTCCAGGCTCAAGATTTACACCAAATCCATTTAAAACAATTGCTTCAAAAATAGAATTAAATTCAATCAAATTATAATCACTATCGATGGAACAAATAATGTCACTTGTATTATTTATTATTGCTTTTAAGCGTTCGCTCTTGTTACTATTCTCTAACTCCAATCTTTTACTACTTGAAATATCCTCAGAAAGAATCATCAAACTATCAATTTCATTGTCGACCCCATTCACAATAGAAATGGTTGTATGATACCATCCAATTCCTTCTGGTAAATGAAATGAAATGAAAGCAACATCTAAGGTTGCTGGATTTTGTGTTACTAATACTTCTTGAATTTTCTCTTTATATGTCTCCGTAAATTCGGGGGATATAAAATCAAAAATACTTTTGCCTATTACTGATTCAATATCAAAACCCTTTTCAACTTTATTGATGTATTTGATAGTAAAATTTTCAGGATCGATAAAAGAAACAATCTGTGGAATCAAAGAAGTCAAACTATCAAAAAATAAATCTTTATTGAGTTTTTTACTATTTGACAAACTGTCTTTATTCTGTTTAGACATTATATTTACTCCTTTTGGTTTAGTGAATTAAATATAATCACAAAATTATCGATAAACGATAAAACATACATTATTTAAATTTTATAGAGAAAAATTATCTCAGTTCTGACTAATTGTCACCTTTTCTTTTTTGGCTTGATATTCGTCAAAAAAGAGCCATGAGCAAAAAAAAAGTATCGTTTAAATGGGCCTTTAAAGAGTTTATTTGGCCACGTAAAAAAATCATATTTATTGGATTGATTTTAATCATCATTAGAAGTTTAGCAGGTTTGGTTCTTCCTTACGCGAGTAAAAATCTGATTGACGAGGTGATTCCATCTAAAGACATGGAAACTTTATACACCCTTTTAATTGTTGTTTGTCTTGCTCTTTTAGTACAAACTGTCACATCCTTTTCACTGACTCGTTTATTGAGTGTTGAAGCACAATTATTAATTTCAGAATTAAGGGCAAAAGTTCAGAGAAAACTTTTAAAACTGCCAATAAGTTATTTTGACAACAACAAATCGGGCGCACTTGTTTCTAGAGTTATGAACGATGTTGAGGGAGTTCGAAATCTTGTTGGAACTGGTTTGGTTCAATTAATTGGCGGAACATTTACTGCAATATTGTCATTGGTAATTTTAATAAAAATCAATTGGTTGATGACCATTTTTGTATTAGTTCCCGTTGCGATTTTTGCATTTGTAGCCTTAAAGGCATTTGCTTATATCCGTCCAATATTTAGAGTTCGTGGGAAATTAAATGCTGAAGTTACAGGTCGTTTGACAGAAACGTTGAATGGTGTTCGCGTAATTAAAGGTTTCAATGCTGAAGAACAAGAAAATAAAACTTTTGAAGAGGGCGTAGAACGTTTATTTCAAAATGTAAAAAAGAGTTTGACTGCAACCGCATTAATAACAAGTTCATCAACTTTTCTTTTAGGATTAGCTTCTGCCGGAATCATGGGGATTGGTGGTTATTTTATTATGCACAACACCATGACTTATGGTGATTTTATTTCGTTTACATTGTTCCTTGGATTTATGATTGCACCTATTGTTCAGATGAGTAATATCGGAAGTCAATTGACGGAAGCAATGGCTGGTTTAGATCGAACTCAGGAAATTATGGAAATGGAAGAAGAAGATGATTCTACTGTTCGTACCGTGAAATTAGGCAAAATAAAAGGCGATATTATTTTCGAAAATGTTGCTTTTAGTTATGAAGAAAATAAAGAGGTATTGCACGACATTTCATTCGACGCACATGCAGGAAGTGTAACTGCTTTAGTCGGTTCTTCTGGTTCTGGAAAGTCAACAATCGCTGGTTTAGCTGCTACATTCCTCAATCCTAAAGGAGGAAAAGTAACGATAGATGGAATTGATATTTCAACTGTTAATTTGAGCAGTTACCGTGCAAATCTTGGAGTTGTTTTACAGGATGACTTTTTATATGAAGGAACAATTCGTGAGAACATCTTGTTCCCAAGACCGAATGCAACCGAAGAACAACTTTTAGCAGCAGTAAAAGGCGCTTATGTAAATGAGTTTACTGATCGTTTTGATTTAGGATTAGACACGGTAATTGGAGAACGTGGCGTTAAATTGTCTGGTGGACAAAGACAGCGAATTTCAATCGCAAGAGCATTATTAGCAGATCCTAAAATCATCATTTTGGATGAAGCAACGTCAAATCTTGACACAGAAAGTGAAGCTTTTATTCAAAAAAGTTTACATGAATTAATGAAAGACAGAACAACTTTCGTTATTGCTCACCGTTTGAGTACAATTCAAAAAGCAGATCAAATATTAGTTATTGAAGATGGAAATATTGTGGAGAAAGGTAAGCACGATGAATTGATTGCGAGCAAAGGCAGGTATTGGGAATTATTTACCTATCAAAGTAGGATATAAAACAAAAAGGGTGAGTTTGAAAACTCACCCTTTTTATATTTATTAAATTATTTTAATACATTTCTGCTTTTTTCGAACTGTTTTTCCAACCAGCTTTGTAATCTGAATCTACAAAATAGATTTTTAGATCTGCTTTATAGTCAGCATCAACGAAGTAGATTTTCTTTTTTGCTTTGTAGTCTGCATCAGTAAAATACCATTTACCGTCATTGTCCCCAGCTTTGTAATCTGAGTCAACTTTATATACTAAAAGATCAGCCTTGTAATCTGCATCTACTACAAAAACTTTTACATCTGCTTTGTAATCAGCGTCAACAGAATAAACTTTTTGTGCGTTAAAAGATGTGATTCCTCCTATTGTAAAAGAAAGTAGTAAGAATAGATTTTTCATCATTATTTGTTTTAGTATTCGATTAAAAGTACAAATTATTCCTCATCGTACAAACCTTGTAAGGCATATATTCCAAATTTCAATAATCCTCCAACAATTATCGGCATTAAAACAAATAGAATAATAATTCCAAATACCAAATCATCATTCCCTTTTGGATGAGCCACCTTGGGCCAACCAAAATCGGTAATACCAAAATAAGCACAAGCTAATGCAAGTAAAATCCAAACAAACCCAAGAAGTCGTTTTAACTTATTCATACTAATCATCAATGTGTTTGTGTTTTGAATTAATATAGACCATTCCAATAATAAAACAAACTCCAGAAACTATGATTGGGTACCACAATCCTTCTAAATAAGGCTTGTCGTAAGGTAATTGTTGTCCTACTGATTCAGCTAACGTATTTGCATCATTTGCTTTTGTGGCCAAATAAACTGCCACCGCAGGCAACAATCCTCCAAAAACACCATTTCCAATATGATAAGGCAAGGACATGGAGGTATAACGTATATTTGTCGGAAACAATTCTACAAGAAAAGCCGCTATCGGACCATATACCATCGTAACAAATAAAACCTGAATAAAGACCATCCAAATCAACATCCATTTATCAGAATTGTTAACTACAATAGTTGATTTAATTTCTTCTTTAGAAACTGAAACATCTTTTCCTTTGTATGCCAAATAAATAGTTTTTATTTCTGTTTTTGTAGCACCGTCTCGGTAAAAATAATTGGTAGTATAAACTGAATCTCTCAAATTAGTTTTAGGATTTGTAACGAAGGACAATTTGGTGTTTTGCTTCGAAGTGATTTCTACTTTATTCTTGATAGAAACAGTTTGATACATTTTTTCATAGATCGGTCGGTAGCAAAAAACGGCTAATAACATTCCTGCAAGCATGATTTTCTTTCTTCCAATTTTATCCGACAAAGCTCCAAAAACTAGAAAGAAAGGCGTTCCCATCAACAAAGCAATTGCAATCAAAACATCCGATTGCATTTTATCGACCATACAGATTTTTTCAATGAAACTCATGGCATAAAACTGACCCGTATACCAAACAACACCTTGTCCCATTGTTGCACCGAAAAGCGCTAATAAAACATATTTGAAATTTGCCTTATTTCCAAAACTTTCTTTCAATGGATTCTTTGAAATATTCCCCTCGGCTTTTACTTTTGCAAACAATGGAGATTCTCCCATTTTCTTACGAATGAAATAAGAAACAGCTACCATGATTATCGACACCCAAAAAGGAACACGCCATCCCCATTCATTGAAATCCTCTTTTGACAAAGCCATTCGCGTGAGCATAATAACAAGCAAGGAAACAAATAAACCAACTGTTGCAGTTGTTTGAATCCACGAAGTCCAATACCCTCTTCTGTTTGCTGGGGCGTGCTCGGCGACATAGGTAGCCGCTCCCCCATATTCGCCACCTAAGGCAAGCCCCTGAAGTAAGCGCAATAGTAGAACTAATACAGGTGCCAAAAATCCTATTGATTCATAGGATGGCACGCATCCAATTAGAAAAGTCGCTCCTCCCATCAAAAGTAAAGTAACCATGAACGTATATTTCCTTCCAATCAAATCACCTAATCTTCCAAAGAACAATGCTCCAAAAGGGCGAACAACAAAACCTGCAGCGAAGGTAGCTAACGTTGCCAAAAAAGCGGCAGTTGGATTATCAGAAGGGAAAAATTTCGTTGAAATAACAGTTGCTAAACTTCCGAAAATGTAAAAGTCATACCATTCAATTAAAGTCCCCAATGATGAGGCTCCAATAATCTTCCAAAGTCCTTTTGATTCGTTTGCCATTGAATTTTAATCTTATTTTTTAATTATTCCAATAACGGGTAATTCACTGCTTTTGATTTTTGTATTGAGCTCAATAATATCCTTTTCTAGAACTGCTTTAAATAAGTCCAACTGTTCATCAGCCAAGATTTTCAATTCGGCATAAGCATCTTTCACTTGTTTGTTCGGCGCTGTATTTCCGCTAGATGCATAATTGTACAATCCAGATATTCGATCATTTAACTTCATCGGATAATTCAAAATATCTTGACCACTTTTTAATTTCGTTTGATACAAAGCTTCCTCAATTTTAGTTAACTTTTTCAAAATAGTATCACTCAATGATTTTATCTCCTTTGGGATGTCCTTTCCTCCTAAAGCAGTAAACTCATTCATCTGATTACGCAATGTTCTAATATTCAATATACATTTTTGAACGTCTGCAAACGATTGTTTAACTTCTAAAAGAAAAGCTGTTTTCAAAGAATAATCTTCATTACTGCATTTGTATTTAGGATTTGCGCTGATTAAAAACGGTTTTGCCAAACTATCTCCATTGATCTTCAATGTAGCATTATAGTTTCCTGGTGCAACTGTAGGCCCATAAATAGTCCCATTCCAAAGAATCATACCTGCAATTGGCTCGACGTTTTTATAGTTCATATCCCAAACAAATAAATTCATCCCCTCCTTAACTGTAAGTTTTAATTTTTCATCTCCTGATTTTGACGAATAAGTAGCGATAAGTTTTTTCTCTGAATCTCTAATGACAATTTCAACATTTACAGTGTCATTATAATTTTTTAGATGAAATGGTATAATTACACCGTTTGGAGGGTTCATACCTGCATTCTTAGGTGATTTATTTTGCCAACCATCAATGAGCAATGTGTTTGAAATATCATACAAATACATCTTTTCACTCAGTTGATCAACATTGAAACTTTGAAATGGAGAAAGGTCATCCATTACCCAAATCGACCTGCCTTGTGTTGCAATTACAAGTGAATTATCCTTAATACACATGTCAGTTATAGGTGTTTGAGGGAGATTCAATTGAACTTTTTTCCAATTGGAACCATAATCATAACTCATATAAAAACCGTATTCAGTTCCACAATACAACAATCCCTTTCTTTTAGGGTCAATTCGTATAACTCGTGTGAAATGTTTTGAATCTATTCCTTTTGTTATCAATTTCCAAGATTTACCATAATCTTCAGTTAAAAAGATATACGGTTTGAAATCATCTATTTTATACTTTGTTCCAACGAAATATGCTTTTCCTTTTTGAAATGGATCTAATTCCACGGAATTCCACATCATTAATTTTCCAGCGGCAGGCGGCGTTACATTTGTCCAATTCGCCCCACCATCTTTCGAAATGTGGATTAAACCATCATCACTTCCTACCCAAAGAACATCTTTTTCAAGTTGGCTTTCAGCAGCCGTAAAAATGGTGCAATAAAACTCAACAGTCGTGTTGTCCTTCGTAATAGGGCCACCACTCGCAACCTGTTTCGTTTTGTCATTTGTAGTTAAATCTGGACTAATTGTTTTCCAAGAGGCGCCTTCATCTTCACTCACAAAAAGCATATTTCCCGCAGCATACAATCTTTTCGGATTATGCGGAGAAAAGAAGATTGGAAAGTTCCATTGAAAACGGTATTTATGCGCATCCGCACCAGTGCCGATTGGCAAATCTGGCCATACACTTATCGCTCTATTTTCTCCAGTTTTATGATCCAATCTTGATAGAAACCCTGCATAATTTCCTCCATAAACAACATCTGGATTTGATGGGTCTGCTACAACATAACCACTTTCAAAACCTGCAGTTGACGTCCAATCACTTTGATTTATATCCCCATGTTCGGATCTTGAAAGTATTCGAATAGTTGAATTATCTTGTTGGGCTCCTAAAATATGATAAGGTATATCGTTGTCAGTACTTATCCTGTATATCTGTGACGTTGGTTGGTTTTGATAAGTACTCCAATTGGATCCACCATCAAAACTTATTTGTGCTCCACCATCATCTGCAACAATCATTCTTTTAGGATCTACCGGATCTATCCACAAATCATGATGATCGCCATGCGGGGTATTAATAGAGTGAAACGATTTTCCACCATCTGTGCTTTTTTCAAAATCTACATTTAAGATGAAAACGTTGTTTTCGTTTAATGGATCAACAAAAACTTTAGAATAATACCAAGCACGTTGGCGTATTTTATTTTCACCATTGGTTAGTGTCCAATTCTCTCCACCATCTTCACTTGTAAATAATCCTCCGTCGCTATTTTCAACAATTGCATATACTTTATCTGGATTTGACGCAGAAACTGCTACTCCAATAATTCCAATCACCGATTTAGATGGGAAGCCAGGTTTATTGTTTAACTTTTTCCATGTTTCTCCTCCATCGATACTCTTCCAAAGTGTACTTCCTGATCCACCACTTTCTAGACTATAAGGTGTTCGTTTCACTGTCCAGGTGCTCGCGTAAAAAACAGAAGGATTTCCAGGTTCCATTGCCAAATCTACTGCTCCACTTAATTCATCACTGAAAAGCACTCTCTTCCATGATTTTCCGCCATCAATTGTTTTATAAATTCCTCTTTCTTGACTTGGTCCAAAAAGATGACCAAGAGCAGCAACCCAAACAATGTTAGGATCTTTTGGATGCACAACTATTTTCACAATATGACGTGAATCTTTCAATCCAATGTTCTTCCATGTGCGCCCTGCATCTTCTGATTTCCACATTCCAAATCCTTCACTTACATTACCTCTGATTGTGTTTTCTCCTTCGCCTACATAAAGAATTGTTGGGTCAGATGGGGCTACTGAAACGGCACCAATTGATCCTCCAAAATAACCATCTGAAATGTTTTTCCAATTACTTCCACCGTCAATTGTCTTCCAAACTCCACCGCCAACTGTGCCCATGTAAAAAAGATTCTTATTATTGAGGTCGCCACAAACAGCAGCACTTCTTCCTCCACGAAATGGTCCTATTTGCCGAAACTTGGTTGTTTCTGGTAAAAGTGTATCTGAAGGATAATTTGATGGAGTTTGACCGAAACTTAAAAAGGATAAGTTTATTAAAAAGAGGCAATAAAACAATTTCATATTTATAAATTTATAGGATGAATATACTCAAATAAAAATAAATAATTGATTGAAATTTTAGATATGATTAAACTTCTAAATCCTATCTAATCTTAATCTCCACCCTTCTATTGATATCCTTATCTGACTCCGATTTTTCTTTTATTATTTTGGGCTCATCAAATGATTTACCGACAAACATCATTTGTTCCTTTGGAACATCATGCTTCAATAACCTTTTGTAAATCGATTTTGCTCTTTTTTTAGACATACGTTGAGCTGGACCACAGCAAACATGTCCTTCAATAACAATATTAATTTTTGGATTTTGAATCAGATATTCAGATAGGATAACTAATTTATATTGACTCACATGGCTAATTTCTGCACTATTGTTTTGGTAATGGATTACAATAGGAAAACTAGGTATTTCTTCTTCGTATGAATCTTCAGTTTGTGCGGATAGGTTCCATACAACTAATGAAAAAAGAAATAATACAATTACTTTCATATAAAACAAGTCTAACAATTAATTTTGATAAGTGCGCAAATGACTTAAAAAAATGTTTTGTTTTAAGCAACCATTTGCTAATTATTATTGTCCTTATATTACAACATGAAATCTATGAAAATCCTCTTGCCATTTTTTATCATTCTTTTACATTTTGTTTTTGCTAATAAAGTCGTTGCTCAAAGTTGGGATTGGGCTATCAAAGGTGGCGGAAATTTATCTGACAAAGCATCAGATGTGGTTATGGATGGAGCCGGGAACACTTATGTTACAGGCTATTATAACGAAGAGGCTGATTTTGGAAGTATTCACCTTCCGTTCTCATTTACGCACAGTAAAGAAGTTTTTATAGCGAAAATTGATCCCGATGGAAATTACTTGTGGGTAAAAAATGGCACCAATTATTATGATGACCGTGGGTTAGGAATGTGTTTGGATGAAAATGACAACATCTATATCACAGGAACTTGCTGGGGATCTATCACTTTCGGAAGTTTGTTTGCCTCATTACCTTCCTCCTACACAGATAATATTTTTGTTTTAAAGGTAGATTCAGACGGTAATTTCATTTGGTTAAAGGTGGTTGGTACAGATGTAGGTGACGACCATGGTCATGATGTCGCTTCTGATAAAAATGGAAATGTATTCGTTACAGGTTTTATTTCAGCTTACTGCTTTGGGCCAAATGGTCCTAGTACCGCTGAATTTGGTTCGCTTACTACCCCTTCTCCAAATGATTCACTTGCATTTTTAGCTAAAATATCAACTGCCGGTGATTGGGATTGGGTCAGAACATTTAATGGAGAAGATGAACAAAAAGACAATCGTGTAGCGGTAGATGATGAAGGGAATCCATATGTTGTTGGTGGCTATAGAAATACAGTGAATTTTGGAGCAAATGCGCTAACAACAAGTGGGGGCCAAGATGTTTTTGTGACTAAATATGATACCGATGGTAATCATTTGTTTGCTAGATCCGGTGGCGGACTTCTAAATGATAGGGGCGATGGGATAGCCATCGGTGCTGATAAGCATGTTTATATAACAGGAGAATTTAAAGATAAGGCTGGTTTTGGGTTAGACTCAGTTAACAACAATGGTGGACCCAACGGCAGTGATATCTTTGTCGCAAGAATGGATTTTAATGGCAACTGGAAATGGGTGAAAAAAGCAGGTTCTACAAGTGGAAGTGATCGTGGAACAGCTGTTACTACGAATAATGAACACAATATTTTTATTTCTGGGCAATTCAGAGGAGATGCGTCTTTTGGAAGTACAATTAATTTAGATTCAGGAACTGATAGTGTTCAGGCCTTTGTAGCTGCAATTGACACCTTAGGTAAATGGCGTTGGGCTTTACAAGGTGGTGGGATTTTGGAAGACCGAGCTACTTCTGTCTTCGCTGATTCGAATTGTAATTTGGTTTCGTGTGGCTATTACGTAGAAACTGGAATATTTGGTGCAACTAACTTAGCTGGCGGTTTTAAAAAGGATATATTCGTTGCAAAAATGGCTGACCCTTGTTTTGGTTATCCAGAAAATCCAGAAATACCTATTGAAGAAGAAGAACAATGTTTAGTTCTTGAGACAAATGTTTTTACACCAAATGGAGATGGAGTCAATGACTTTTATGTAATTACAGAAAACTGTAATGTTAAGGATTTTACAATAAAAATTGTCAATAGATGGGGAAATGTAGTTTTTGAATCTACAAATCCAGAAACTGTTTGGGATGGTACAGACCTTTCAGGAATAAAAGTTGTTGAAGGTGTTTATTTTTATATGATTGATTATACTTTCATTAATGGGGAAAATGAGAAGTATACTGGATATTTACATTTGAGTAAATAAATTTATCCTAATCCAAGGTTAAAACTTCCGTCAAGAACAAACTTACCATTCATTGGCTCAGTTTTTCCTGGAACAATTAATCCTTTGATAATAACTGTTTTTCCTTTTTCTAAAAGATCCAAAAGTTGAGATTCTGTTAACTTTTTGCCTAATACTTCATAAGGGATTTTAAATCCACAAGCAGCGTAATTGGAGCACCCTAATGCAGATTTACCCTTCATGAGTTTTGCTGTTTTACACTTTGGACAATTCAAAGAATCTAACGCAGGTTTTTCTTTTACTACTCTTGGAGCTCGCTCTTTTTTTACAGTTTCAGCAGTACTTGAAAGCGGTTCAACTTGGATTTTCCCGTAATTATTAAATATAACTTCATCTGTTAATTCGCGTACCATTTTAAAAAGTTCTTGTTTAAAAACTTCCAATTCGTATTCCCCTTTTTCAATTAATCGAATTTTCCGTTCCCAGTTTCCCGTTAATTCAGGGCTTTTTAATAATTCATTTTGAATTGTATCAATTAAATCAATTCCTGTAGGAGTGGCAAGAATATTTTTTCTGTTCTTTTCAATGTATTTTCGACGGAACAAGGTTTCAATGATATTGGCTCGAGTTGATGGTCTGCCAATACCATTATCTTTCATTAATTCTCTCATTTCCTCATCCTCTACTTGCCTTCCAGCAGTTTCCATTGCACGCAATAAGGTTGCTTCTGTAAAAGGTTTTGGCGGAGACGTTTTACCTTTATGAACGATGGGAGAATGTGGTCCTTTTTCACCTTTTTCAAATATTGGAAGAACGCGTTCTTCATCGTCCTTGATTTGGGATTCATTAATTGGAATTTCAGATTTTGGTTCATCGTAAATGACTCTCCAACCTGGTTCAATAATTTGCTTACCTGTCACTTTGAAATCTAAGGTTCCGACTTTCGCTAAAACAGTTGTATTTGAAACTTTACATTCTGGGTAAAATACAGCAATGAATCGTTTTGCAATTAAATCATATACTTGCTGTTCAACAGCTGATATGCCGCTTGGATTTACTCCTGTTGGAATAATGGCATGGTGATCCGTTACTTTTTTATCGTCAAAAACTGTCTTTGATTTAGGAATTGGTTTTTGTAATAATGGTGCAGTAAGGCGAGAATAATATTGCATTCCTCTTAATATTCCTTCAATTTTAGGATGAATATCTTCTGATAAATAGGTGGTGTCAACACGTGGATAGGTTACAATTTTTTTCTCATATAAACTCTGAATCAATTTTAGTGTTTCATCAGCTGAGAAGCCATATTTCTTATTCCCTTCAACTTGAAGACCTGTTAAATCAAACAAACGTGGATTTCCTTCTTTTCCTTCTTTTTGTTCAAAGGATGTTACTTCAAATTCATGTTGCTTTAAATATTCCAGTCCTTTATTAGCTTTTTCTTCACTTGTCAAACGGTCTATCTGACACAGAAATTCTGTTTCTCGATAGGTAGTTTTAAGTTCCCAGTATTCAGCTGTTGTAAAGGCATTGATTTCTTTTTGACGTTGAACAATCATGGCCAACGTTGGAGTTTGAACTCTTCCTACAGATAATGTAACTTTTCCTTGTCCAAATTTCTTAGTAAAAGCTCGTGTTGCGTTAATTCCTAAAAGCCAATCCCCAATTGCTCTTGCTGACCCAGCGGCATATAGATTGTCGTATTGTTTAGAATCTTTCAGTTTTTTAAATCCTTCTTTGATTGCCTCTTCAGTTAGTGATGAAATCCATAAACGCTGAATTGGCTTATTACATTTTGCTTTCAACAAAACCCATCTTTGAATCAATTCTCCTTCTTGCCCGGCATCACCGCAATTTATGACAGACTCACATTGAGCAACTAAATTTTCAATACACTTGAATTGTTTTTGAACTCCTGCGTCATCGACAACTTTAATTCCAAAATTTTGTGGAATAATCGGTAAGTCTTCTAACTTCCACCATTTCCAATTTTCTTTATAATCGTGTGGTTCCTTTAATGTACATAAATGACCAAAAGTCCAGCTTACCCAATATCCATTTCCTTCCCAGTAACCGTCTTTCCTATTTCGGGCTCCAAGAATTTCCGCAATGTCTTTCGCAACGGATGGTTTTTCAGCTATACAGAGAATCATTTTTTATTTGGGATTCATGATTTGTGATTCATTTTAAAACACAATTGGAAACACATAGGAACATAGGGCACATAGTTTGACAAACTCATAACTCATAACTCATAACTCATAACTCATAACAAGTAATTCCTCTTGTAGTTCAATATTCTAAATCCTGCTTCGTGCTTGTCGTCAATTTCATGGGATGCTATTTCAGTAATATTCCAATTCGTTTCGTCAAATTTTGGGAAAAATGTTTCAGCGTCGTAGACTTTATCTATGTGTGTTATAAACATTTCTTGAACACAATTTAATTCCAATGCTTGTCGATAAATTTCTCCACCACCGATGATGAAAACTGTACGTTCTGTTTCATTTTTATAATGCTCTAAACATGCCTCGATTGAGTTGAATACCATACAGTTTTCGGCAACAAATGATCTATTACGGGTTAAAATGACATTCTCTCTATTTGGCAATGGTCGATATTTTTCAGGAATTGAATCGAAATTTTTTCTTCCCATTACTACAATTTGACCAACTGTTTTTTCTTTAAAAAACTTCATGTCTGCTGGTAAATGCCACATTAGATCATTGTTTTTCCCAATTCCTCCTTCACCATCCACTGCTACAATTAATGCTACCTTCATTTTTCCGTACCCTTCGATTTGTAAAACATTAAACTGCAACTTCACCTTTAATATGTGGGTGCGCGTCATAATTCAACAACTCGAAATCTTCATATGTAAATCCAAAAATATCTTTCACATTTGGATTAATTTTCATTGTTGGTAATGGTCGTAATTCTCTTGAAAGTTGCAAATGTGCTTGCTCAATATGATTGCTGTACAAATGAGCATCACCAAAAGTATGAACGAAATCTCCTACTTGTAAATCACAAACCTGTGCCACCATCATCGTGAGTAATGCATAGGATGCAATATTAAAAGGTACACCCAAAAATGTATCTGCACTTCGTTGATACAATTGACAACTTAATTTCCCGTCGGCAACATAAAATTGAAATAAGGTGTGGCAAGGAGGCAAAGCCATATTATCAACGTCAGCGACATTCCAGGCAGAAACTATTAATCTTCGTGAATCTGGATTTTTTTTAATTTGATTAATCAGATTCGTAATTTGGTCTATTGTCCCACCATCTTTTGCAGGCCAACTTCTCCATTGGTGTCCATATACAGGGCCTAAATTTCCATTTTCATCCGCCCATTCGTTCCAAATGTTACATTTGTTGTCAGTTAAAAATTTGATGTTTGTGTCACCTTGTAAAAACCACAATAACTCAATGATAATGGACCGTAGATGCAGTTTTTTTGTTGTAATTACAGGAAATCCTTTGGATAAATCAAAACGCATTTGATATCCAAAAACAGAAGTTGTCCCTGTCCCTGTTCGGTCTTCTTTTTTAGTTCCATTGTCTAAAATATGTTGCAATAAATCGTGGTATTCTTTCATTTTTTTCTGTTGAAATTTGCGCTTACTAATTTACGAAATCAACAGATTCAAAATTCAGGAAGTTTTCAAGAAAAACAAGATTTTATGAACGATTTATGCTTTTTTAAATTTCTCTTTAAAAACAATAAAGAATGTAAATTATATTTTACCACATAGGCACATAAAAGATATAGAGATCAGTATTAAATTTTTAAAACGGATACGTAAAATAAAGTTCTGAGTAACTCTATTTGGTTGAATTGTCATTGGAATTGCTCGGTATTTTATTTTTCAACCCAACGAAAAGAAAAAGCAAAATAGCAAAAACAAAACAGGATGCACTGATAAAAAACGCGCCTTTAAGGACAGGATTTTTATATTGAAAAACAACTTCGCTCTTTCCTCGGGGAACCATTATTGTCATGAAGTTCAAATTGCTTTTAAATATTCTAGCCTTTTTACCATTGACAGTTGCTTTCCATCCTTTGTAATATTTTTGATGCAAAGTCAGCAATCTACGATTTCCTATGGACGTTGAAACTTCAAAATGTGCTGCATCATATTTTTTCAAAAATGTAGTGTCATTTATTGATGCTTTAAAAGTACGTTGAACTAGATAGTTGTAATCGCTTTCATTAAGAAAAATCTGATTTTGAGTAAATAAACTGCCTTTCTTGTAATCGTTTAACTTGCCTTCTGGCAAAATAGAATCCGAAAGTAAAATCAATCTGTTCTTTTTTATTTCCGAAAAAAGTTGTGGATATTCACTTTCTAAAAACTCATAACTTGTAAATGTAAAAGAATTGAATCCCTCGGCAGAAATTTGTTTTTGAAAGGTGTTCATGTTTTGCCAAAAAGGCGGGCCAATCAATGGCAAATGTCCTGCTTCTTCAATAGAAATATCTTGTAATTTTGGATATCCTTTTTGATACTTTGAAACGTTATCAGTAGCCTCTTTTGCCGTAACATTTTCGTAATATACTGTGTACGGAGCATTCAATTGTGAAGCAACTATTAGGTCTGTAATTGTCAATAAAATAATGGCTCCAACGATTTTTTTGCGGTCTGTGAATTTCCACAAAACGAATAGTAAAACAGCCAAAAACAGTAACTGAACAATTGATTGAAAGGCAACATTTTGCCAATAAGTAGAAGTTTCTGTAGCAATGAAAATGTTGTTCTTTACAAATGTAAGTAATGACAAATATCCTTTCGTTCTAGCTACAATAATTAAGATCAAAAAGAATCCAGCCATGACCATTGCTCCAATAGAAAGTGACTTTTTGTTCCATCCCTTTCTGTTAAACAATTCTTGGAGGTAATAAATACCAGTTAAAATTCCCGAGATTATAAAGAACAATCGAAAAACACTTGGAAATCGAAATACATTCATCATTGGAACATATTTGTACAAAAGTTCACGAATGGGCAAATATTCACCAACTGCTGTTGCTAAAGAGAATAACCCAAAGTAAAATAAGACTTTAATTTGAATCGGTTTTTTGGAAAAGATGCCAATTAAAAAGAAAAGGAAAATGAACAATCCAAAATATGCATTTCGCATAGAAAGGTCTGAATTGAAATAATCCGTATGTGTTGTACTTGCTAATGGCAAAACAAAAGACACAAATGATTGAGGGGAAAAGGGCGAAAATAACGCTTGTTTTAGACTGAAATCTCCTAACCGAGATAAATATGGGCTTACTTGATAAATTGCAACGAACAGCACCAATGAAAGTAAAATGGTGTAAACTAAAAACAAAGCGTGTCGACCTATAAAATCAACTAATTCTCTTTTTGACAAAATAGCATATGATTTCCTAAAATAAATGATAAAGAAAATCAACAATAAATAGAACAAAATAATTGTAAAGGCTGGGTAACCACCTGTAATCATTAAGAAGAGAAAAAATGCTGCTTTCAAACTATTTCCATATGATTTCTCTTCGACCAAACGGAAATAAAAATTCAACACATATGGCAACCAACACGCACTAATTATATAGGGTAAATGTTGTGCATTTCCAATAAAAACGCCACACAACATATATGCAACACCAGCCAACAAGGCAAAAGATTGATTGAATTTCAATGTTTTTGCTAGTGTATAAAATCCGACTCCAGCCAGAAAAACATGCAGCCATAATTCAAATCCTATACTATAAATCGAGTAACCATTGAAATAACCAATCAACCAAACTATCGGATACCATGCTCCACTTGAGGGATCCGCGTGCACTGGATATCCCATATCTTGGTAGGGATTCCAATAGGGTAATTGGCCATTCTGCAAACATTCTCCGACGTAAAAACGCCAAGGATAAAAACAATCAATAAGATCGTATTTACCTGGATGCAAATAAAAAGCAACTTGAAAAAAAGCAATTACAGCAACACTGAAAAAAACAATATAAGGAAGATAATTTTTCAGTTTTAATGACTTCATAAATCTAATGTTGCAAAAGGATTTTTAATTTGTGATAATCAAAAATAACACATCCTTTTGATTCCATGTTATTGCTGATATAAATTCTTACATTTACTCCTCTCAAAATAAGTAAATGGCTTTAACGAGTATTATTATTCCTTCTTATCGTTCATCTGATGCATTGGCTAACAATTTGCCATACCTGATGAATTTCATCAAAGGAAAAGGATGGGATGTAGAAGTGATTGTTGTAGATGATGGTTCGAATGATGATGGTAATACTAAACGTGTCGCAGAATGTAATCAATGTGTTTTTCTCACTTACGACAAAAATCTAGGGAAAGGTGCTGCAGTTCGAGCTGGGATGCACTATTCCAAAGGGGAAATTTGCATCTTTACTGATGCCGATATTCCTTTTGAAGCTGAAGCTTTAGAACATATTCTGTACTACTTGGAATTCAAAGAATACGATGTGGTCATTGGAGACAGGGCTTTAAAAGAATCAAATTATTTCAATAAAATTTCTTCAAATCGCCGTTTTGGAAGTGGCTTTTTTACATTTATTGTGGGGAGATTTATCACAACTGGGATTTCGGATACGCAATGTGGATTGAAGGGATTTAAAAAAGATATAGCAAAAGATTTGTTTGCCGTTTCAAGAATTAATGGTTTCACTTTCGATGTCGAATTGATGTATATCTCTCTGAAAAGAAATTATGATATCAAAAAAATTCCTGTGAGTTTAAGGAGTCAAGAAGGTAATAGTGTCAACGTTTTAAAACATGGATTTAAAATGGTGATTGACTTATTCGCAATAAAATTAAATCATTTAAGAGGATTTTATACAAATACCGATTAGTATTTGATAATACTGGAATAAAAATCCAGCATAACCAACTACAGATCGGCATTATACCAAAATTAAACGTGGAGAAATTCAAATTATTAAATGTATAACATGAATAGAAGAGTAACAAACGTAATCCGTTTTGTAATGGATGAATTGGTTCCACCTTTTGTACGTGATTCCAAAGTTTTTATGTACCCGTTTTATATGTTCGCATACAGAGGTAGAAACATAAAAGAAGTGATGCAGTTTAAAAGTAAAGTCTATGCTTATTCAGAAGAAGAATATTCAACTTTTTACAACAATTTAAACACCATTTCACGAAATCGTGCAACTGATATGAATCAAGCTTGCATTGAATTCATATTAGAAAAAATAGATCTATCGACTAACAATTTGATTGATATTGGTTGTGGAAGTGGTTATTTACTTGGGAAAATTGGAGAAAAATTCCCGACAATTCAACTAAATGGATTTGATATTAAAACTCCGTCTGGAAAGGAAACATTCAATTACATTCATGGCAACATTGAAAAATTACCGTTTGAAGATGATGCTTTTGACGTTGTAGTGTGTTGTCATACTATTGAACATTTATTAAAATTAGATGTCTGTATCAATGAGTTGGTTCGTATAACCAAAAAGCAATTATTCATTGTAACTCCCTGTCAACGGTTCTTCTATTACACACTGGATGAACATGTTAACTTCTTTCCTTTTAAAGAACGATTAACTTCCATTTTACCACTTTCGGATTACGAATGTCATAATTTAAATGGCGATTGGGCGTATTTGGGAACGAAAAAAACACACTAACAGATTAGCCAAGCATTAAGATATCTGTCCACGAATTACACGGATTTTCACAAATTTCGATTCGTGGAAATTTGTGAAATTTGTGGACTAAAACCTTTTTTCATTTAGCCTTCAAACTCATGTAATGTGCCTTTTTTAGTTTCTCATTGTTATTCTAAACGAAATAAATTACATTTGTTCAATATGATACGTAAGCTCCTTTTTTGTTTTTGTCTTTTACCATTGTTCCTTTCAGCTCAAAAGCCAATCGAATTGAAAAAAAAATTTTTCGGAACATATGTTGGGGAAATACCTGCGTTTCAATTAGATTCAGGTAAAGATTTATTGGATGTAGATCAAACAATAATGAAAGCAGTTATTGAATCAAATAACATCACTTTTACTATAGGCAATCGTGCCCTTAATGGAACATATGAAGTCCTTTTTGAGGGAAAGAAGTATTTCCTATTAGATTGTGTCATTGAAAATCAATTGGCTGGAGAGAGAATTGTTGTTTACAAAAAAGGCAATAAGATTTCACGAGATGGTTTGTACCCGCAACCAAGTGCTTTTCTATATTTGAAGAAATGATCCAAAAAAAAAACGCTTTCCTCCTTTAGTGAAAAGCGTTTTACTTTATATGTTATTTGACAAATTTAAAATTTGTCGATAGAAAAATCATTATTTCATTAAGGCCTCTTTTACCAAAGATGCAATCAATTTACCATCTGCTTTACCTGCTAATTTTCCAGATAAAACTCCCATTACTTTACCCATATCTTGTGGGCCTGAAGCTCCAGTTGAAGCGACGGCAGAATTAACCTCTGCTTTTACTTCTTCTTCAGTCATCATTTTAGGAAGGAATTCTTCTATTACTTTTGCTTGAAACAACTCATCCGCCGCAAGATCTTCACGATTTTGAGCTTTGTATATTTCGTATGTTTCCATACGTTGTTTGTGCAATTTCATGCAAATCTTAATTGCTGTTTCATCAGAAGCTTCGCCATTTCCTGAAGTTGCTTCCATCAAAAGTTTTGATTTCACATCTCTTAAAACCTCTAAACGGGCTTTGTCCCTAGCAAGCATTGCTGTTTTAATCTCTGCATTTATTTTATCAGTAAAGCTCATTAATCTACGTTATCGTGCAAGAAATTGTTACTTCTAAGTGTTGTACCATTCTCATCTTCTGACAAACCAAAACGACTAAATTGTTCTTCACTACTTGGTGTCGAATTTTCTAATTGAATATTTCTTCTCACATAAGCAGGCTCATTTTCAAATTCAGAAATACCGTCAGCTTTTTTCAATTTTGCAGTGTATTCTTGAATTTTTGATAAACGATCTTGTGTTCTTCTTTGCTGATCTTCAGGAGAAAGGATAGATTTAGAAATAACGTTTTCTAAACTAATTTTTTGCTCCATATCATCTTCTAACATAAAACGAACAACATCATCTTTATGAGTGTCAAGCGAATTTGTATTGTCACTTACTTCCCAATCAAATTTCATTTCATTTGACTCTACTGTATTTTCAATACTATTAGTTGAAGTAAATTCTGACTTAACTTCAAAAGAAGGAGTTTCAGATGTTAATTCCTCTTTCAAAAAAGGTTCTTCAACAGCTTTCACCTCAACAGCTTTGCTAAATGTATTTACTTGAGTTGGTGAAGAAAGAGGCGCTTTAATTTCATTTTTTGGCTCATCTTCTAATGTGCTCATCTTTCTTTCAGGTGCTTTTTCAAATCCAGTGATAGGGTTTGATTTAAAACCTGTTGCAATTAATGTCACACTTAATTTGTCCCCTAAAGTTGCATCATATCCATGTCCCCAAATCACATCAGCTGTAGCTCCTGCTTCATCTTGAATAAAATCAGTGATTTCAGTGATTTCGTTCATCAATACTTCTTTATCACCATAAGTAATGTTCAACAATACATATTGAGCACCACTGATATCGTTATCATTTAACAATGGAGAATTCAATGCTCCTTGCACAGCTAGTGTTGCACGGTTTTCACCTTCAACTGCAGCACTGCCCATAATTGCAACTCCACTATCTTTCATTACTGTACGAACATCATTGAAATCCACATTGATAGCACCAGTAACAGCAATTACTTCAGCAATACCTTTTGCAGCAGTAGTTAACACATCATCCGCTTGCGAAAACGCATTACTAATAGTAAGATTTCCTGTCATTTCACCCAAACGCTCATTATTGATAACCAATAAGGTATCAACATTTTGACGCATTTTATCTAAACCTTCTTCCGCTTGTAATCGTCTTTTACGACCTTCAAAACCGAAAGGAACAGTAACAATTCCAACAGTTAAGATTCCCATTTCTTTAGCCACTTGAGCAATTACAGGAGCAGCACCAGTTCCAGTTCCACCACCTAAACCAGCAGTAACAAAAACCATCTTTGTGTCTTTACTCAATAAACTACGAATTTCTTCGATGTTTTCAATTGCTGCGTTCATTCCAATTTCAGGAATAGCTCCTGCTCCTCGACCTTCAGTTAAAGAAGGTCCTAATTGAATTTTGTATGGCACTGGCGAAATATCTAAAGCCTGTTTATCTGTATTACATACGATAAAATCAACCCCAATGATTCCTTGGTTATACATGTGGTTAACAGCATTGCTTCCACCTCCTCCAACACCAATTACTTTGATAATTGAGCTTGTATCCTTCGGTAAATCAAATTCCATATTTTCTCTTATTTATTATTATTCAATGTTTATTTATTCCTCTTCGTTAAACCAGCCTTGACTCTTTTTTACGATACTATCGAAAAAAGAACCTCTGTTTTTAACTGAATGTGTTTTAACTGATCCAGAACTTGCAGCTTCTGCAGTCACTCCTTTTTTATCTAAGGCTTCGAATCCTTTTAACACAAGACCTATTCCAGTAGAATACATTGGACTTGTTAAGTTTTCGATGTGATTGTTGTTTGCTAAATGTTCAGTAGGATAACCAATTCTAGTATCCATTCCTGTTATGTATTCAAACAATTGTGTGATGTGTTTCAGT
>VFKM01000202.1 GCA_009885545.1 Flavobacteriales bacterium | reverse complement strand
CGTTACCTGTCATGCCCAAAAAGACGATAGCACATTAAAAGACAAATATTTAACGACCTTGTAAGAAAAACAAATGAAGATTACAATATTTATATTATTCCTCACAAAGTGTTTAACCTGCTTTGGGCAAGTCGAAAAATATGATCTATATAAATTGCTTGAAAAAAACCACATAAAAGAACGGACAGCGTATTCATATTATATAGATTCCTCTGGAAATGAAATCAAGAAGGATAAAATAGAGGTTGTAATTTGCAATTCGGAAAGCAAATCCATTTATTTACTTAACCCAAAACTAGACGGAAGCTACTCATATATTTTTAGTAACAACGGAACAGTATTAGTCCATAGTTCCCGATCTATTGGAAAAAAGGATAGCACCATAACGAATTACAATTATATCACAAACGATAATGGGTTAGTAATAAGAAAGAATTGGGTAGAAAAGGTAGATACTATCGGATACGAATTAACTAATTATAATGACAGTGGAAATCCTGTTGAAATTATCAAGAAAATGTACGCTTGGACTTCGAAATTTGAATACTCTTATGATTTAAATGACCGTATTTCGAAGTTTAGCGAATATGAGTTAACATCCAGTGATACAGGAATGTTGTATAGACTTGAAGGGCAAACATTTTATGGTTACGACTCATTAGGTCGTAAAATTAAAAGTGAAAAACATTGGTGGCAGAAAAGAAGTAGAAACGAAATGATAGCCACTCATCTGTATGTATATGATGACAAAGGAAATTTGACAGAAGAAAAAGTAAAAGATGGCTATGTTCAAAGGACAATTAAGTACAAATACGACTTACAAGGTAATCTTATTTTCAAGGGGGACTATGATATTTTAGACAATGTTTCATATCCCCAAAGTTGGACGTATGATATAGATGGCAACTTAATCGAAACTGTAGATCAGGGTTATAAAGATACATATCAATATAATTCACTCGGATTATGTGTTAAGCATATAAAGTACAATAAAGAGGGCAAGATTTTATATATTAAACGGTATTTTTATGAAAATTATTAATAACATATTTATTTGAATCAACCGAATACAAAATTTACTTATTCAACAATTCCACATACGAGATGAAGGCACGACAGGTAACAGCGGGTTTAAGAAATTGGCGGTTCAGTGGTTAAATCAAGTTCAGTTTTTCAATCAAACTTTCGTGCAGGTTGACAGTTTTGTGCTCCGAAATCGCCAACTTCTTAAACCCGCAAACCGTTAGCATTCATTAAGTAGAACCTCAAGAAAGTACTTATTCCCCATTTCGGTTGATAAGTTTTTTGCTTTCTCTAAATCCTTGGGAGTTCCTTTTGCACAGTATAATAATACGGTGAAGTACTTTTGAGAAATGAAATAGAAATTTTTGGATTTAATCTTTTCAAGTTGTGAATCAATTTTAAAATTTGGGTTGAGTTTCTTGGAAGCTATGAGCCATAAAAGTTGCATTTGCCTATAATAACCTTTTCTCACAAATTCCATTTTTAAACTAAAGTCATTAAATCCTAACTCAACAGTTTCTATACATTTTTGATATTCTTTGCAATGCAAGAGTGCTTCTGATACAATATACTCTGCCGCTTGAAAATCATAAAAATGTTTTCCCTTTTTCGGCAACTCTTTTCTAAGATCAAGAAAATCAGAATAAATTTTCTGAATGTTCTCCCCTTTTCTAAAAAAAGAATCGTAGAGAAGATTGCATGCATAAAATCTACCTATCCCATACGGATGAATTCTTGAATCAACACTTATTCTATTTATCTTTTGTAAATATTTACCACAATCCTTTTTATCGAGTTGCCAAAATGACTTTAAAAACAACATACAATTACCAAAAAGTTGAGCCTCATGGGTGTTTTTGTACTTTAAATATCCTTCAAAAACCTTATAAAAATAATTGCAGAGATTATCATAGTCTGGAAAATGCTCTACAAAAAATATCTGAGCATACGGTTTGCTGACTAGACTATCAATATTTCTAACTAAAGCGTTTGAGTCTTCTCGAAAACGCCATGCAATTTTTCTTGAAACCGATTGAAAACCTCCTTCGTGTGGTTGCACATCATTAACAAAATCAATATCATAAAATGACAAATAGATATCTAATTCTTTCTTTGAAATTGGGTGTTTATCCGCTAAAGTTGATTCAAAATGATACCAATTATTGCACCCTATAAATTGACTTAAAATATCAAGTGTTTGGATAGCAGGGCTAAATGGGTATTTTGTAAATCCATACAACCTTTTAAAGGAAATACCATTGACGTAAGAGTTAGTTTTCTCTGAAACTATTTTTGCCAATTTGTCACAATCGACAGAGCGCAACAATTGAATACAGGATTGCTCTAACACTTTTTGCTGTAAAGTTTTTAGATGCTGCTTATTTATTTCTGTCCTTTTTCTCGGCATGACACAAATATGAACATACAAATTTAATAATTACTGTACATTAATGTACAGTTTTAATTGAATTCAAATATGTTTTTTTAGAGAAAATAAATCTATGAAAATATCATACGTAATCTTGATTCTTTCTTTTACCGTTTTTACAGCAAAAGCTCAAGAATCCACAAACTCCTCAGGTGGAGACGCTTCAGGAAGTGGGGGAACCGTTGCCTACAGTATAGGACAAGTAGTCTACACCACTAACACAGGTAGTAATGGAAGTGTAGCTCAAGGTGTACAACATGCCTACGAAATTTTCACTGTTGGCATTAAAGAAACAGAGCTAAATATTTCACTTACTGCTTTTCCAAATCCTACAGCAGAAAATTTAACCTTGCAAATAAGCGAATACAAGAACGAAAAGCTATCGTATCAATTATTTGATATGCATGGAAAACAGATAAGTAACGGGCAAATAATAGCTCAGCAAATGCAAATAAATATGAATGATTTACCAACAGCCACTTATTTTATTAACGTTGTCAATCAAGAAAACAAAAAAGTTCAATCATTTAAAATCATCAAAAACTAAATATTATGAAAAAGATAATTACAATATGTGCAGGATTATTAATGACTGCAAGTGTATTCGCTCAAGTACCGGAAAAAATGAGTTATCAAGCCGTGGTAAGAGATGGTAATAACGCTTTAGTTACATCTGCCTCCGTAGGTATGCAAATAAGTGTTTTACAAGGTTCAGTAAGCGGAACAGCTGTATATGTTGAAACGCAAACACCAACTTCTAATGCAAATGGATTGGTTAGTATAGAAATTGGTGCTGGAGCTGCAGTAAATGGTGATTTTACGACAATTGATTGGGCAAACGGACCGTATTTTATTAAAACAGAAACTGACCCTGCTGGAGGGAATTCTTATACAATAACTGGAACTAGCCAGTTGTTGAGTGTCCCTTATGCTTTGCACGCAAAAAATAGTGACGGTTGGTCTACAGTGGGTGATTCAACTTTTTCTATGAACAACATTGGAATTGGTACTTTTTCTCCAAAATATCAATTGGAACTAGATAATGCTTTAGGTGATTTTTCTTTCAAACTTGGCACACCTGCAGATAGCACTTATATGATTGTAAATCATAAAGGTTGGGTTATTAGTGACACCATTAATTCAAGCACACTCTCCTTCCAATATAATGAACCTGGTTCGGCAAGTACTATGACTATTAATAATGAACCAACTTATACTTATTTTATTCCCACGGGGCAAGGTCCAAACAGACATATTACCTATAGAATAGGTGGACAAAAAAGATTCACCATTTCTGGTACAGGTGTAATCAATGTAAATAGTGTATTAAACCTGACTCCTCGGACTAATGCTCCTCCAGCTCCATCAAAAGGAGATATGTACATGGATGACACAACTAACAAACTAATGGTTTATGATGGAACGACATGGCAAGCATGTTGGTAATGCAATTATGAAGATTTCAAAAATCGTACTTTTTGATTTTACAGGTAATGAATCTTTTGCTTTTGAAAATTTATCCAATTTCAAATTCGGAGGGGTTTACTTAATATACAGCATCGATAAAGATGATAATAGAGAAATTGTAAAAATCGGAGAATCTAATTTCATCTTCCGAAGAATGGCCAATTATTTGACACCACTTGAAGAAAAGGATAAAGCAAAGAAGAGCAAAATCACCAAAAGTACAATTCAATCTGAAATGCAAAAGGGTCTGTCAAAAAACGTATCTTATAAAATCATATGGAAAGTAGTTGAAGACTTAACAGAGCGAAAACAATTAGAGAAAGATCTTATTCAAGAATATAAGCAAAAAAACAATGGGGAAAGACCTGTTATGAATCGTTGCGATAAATGAAAACGAATGCTAACACACGCTACACCCCAGTGCCGTTCTCACTTCGATTAACGGTTCTAAAGTAACTCAATTATCTTATCTTCGAAAAACAAATTTTGGTGAAACGTTGCACCGATGGTGTAGCGTGATCCCGTTATCTTCTACCCTAAAAAACAATCACACTTAAAAAACAAAATTTATTTTAAAAATATTTGGACTTTATTTGTCCATTAAAAATATTTTAGTAGATTTGGACAAAAATTGACCAAATGGAGATTCTTAAAAAACACACATCTTTTGGCGAACTTTTAAGAAGTTTAAGAGAAGAAACAGGACAGACTTTGAAAACTGTTGCTGAAAACTTGCAAATGGACACTTCTCTTCTGGCAAAAATCGAACGCAACGAAAGACAACCAACAAAACAAATAATTAGTCAAGTTGCTGAATATTTTAACGTTGATAAAAAAGAATTACAATCAGAATTTCTAAGTGATCAAATCGCTTACAAAATTTTAGATGAGGAAGCAGACATTGAAATTCTTAAAGTTGCAGAAGAAAAAGTAATCTATCTAAAAACCGTGAACAATGGAAAATAAAATAAAAGTTGTAGAATTGTTTGCAGGTGTTGGCGGTTTCAGACTTGGACTTGAAGGATGGAACGGAAAATCAACATCTTCTAACTATAAAAAATCATTAGAAACAAACTACGAAGTAGTTTGGAGTAATCAATGGGAGCCATCTACTAAAATCCAGCATGCTTCTGCTGTTTACGAAAGGCGGTTTGGAATGGATAACCACTCCAATAAAGATATAGCAACTGTTGAGGTATCAGAAATTCCTGATCACGATTTGTTGGTTGGAGGTTTTCCGTGCCAAGATTATTCTGTTGCTACTTCTTTGAAGAATTCAAAAGGGTTGATTGGGAAAAAAGGAGTTTTGTGGTGGTCAATTCACAAAATTTTATCTGAAAAAGAAAACAAACCAAAATATTTATTTTTAGAAAATGTTGACAGACTTTTAATATCACCATCTGGACAACGAGGGCGAGATTTCGCTATTATTTTACAAAGTTTAAATGAATTGGGTTATGCGGTTGAATGGCGTGTTATAAATGCAGCAGAATTTGGAATGCCCCAAAGACGACGTCGAATTTTTATTTTAGCATATTTAAATAATACTGAAATTTACGAAAATATTAAAAATATTAAACCAATAGAATGGATTTTGGAAGACGGAACTTTGGCAAATTCATTTCCATCAACAGCTCTAAATTCTTTACATCCAAAGGAGTTTAAACTAAAAGGTGACATCGTTTCAATTTCTGAAAACTTCAACAAAGGCGGTCTTACTGGAATGTTTGAAAACTCTGGATTAATGATTAACGGAAATGTAACAACCATCAAAACTCAAGCAAAGTATGAAGGCAGTTTTACAATTCTAAAAGACTTAATCCAAAACGGAGAAGTAACGGAAGATTTTTACATAAATAATGAGGAGCTAGACAAATGGAAATATTTGAAAGGTCCGAAAAAGGAAATGCGAAAAAACTCTGACGGTTATGAATATAATTATAGTGAAGGTGGAATGATTTTTCCTGACCCATTAGACAAACCATCACGAACAATTATAACTGGCGAAGGGGGGAAATCCGCATCAAGATTTAAGCATGTTATTCAAACACCAAAAGGCTTTAGACGATTATCGCCTGTAGAATTGGAAAGGTTAAATATGTTTCCTGATGACCACACAAAAATGGACGGAATATCTGATACAAAAAGAGCTTTCTTTATGGGGAATGCATTGGTTGTGGGTGTTATAGAAAAAATTGGAATTGCTCTAACAGAAAAAATAAAGAATGAAGTTACCGTATAATCCGAGCGACAAAAACTCTGTTATTGAGTATGCGAAAAAGTTAAAAGGAAAATCTTTACGTCAAGTTTGTGATCTAAATATTTTGGAGCATTCCTATTCTGGAAAAGGAAACTTTGGTCAAGTTTTAGAGAAATTTTACTTTGGCTATGAACCAAACTCAATAGCAGAAGCCGATTTTGCACAAATTGGAATGGAATTAAAATCTTCGCCTCTAAAACAGTTGAAAAATAGTGAATATCGTTCGAAAGAACGACTGGTTTTAAATATAATAAACTACATTAATGTTGTAAACCAGAATTTTGAAAATAGCGATTTCATCAAAAAGAATGCAAGCATTCTTTTGATTTTCTATTTGCATCAACCTGATTTTGATATTTTAGATTATTTGATAAAATTGGTTGATGAATGGAGTTTTCCGTCAACTGATTTAGAAATAATCAAGAAAGATTGGGAAACAATCACCAAAAAAATTGCAGACGGAAAAGCACATGAACTTTCTGAAGGAGACACTTTTTATCTTGGTGCTTGCACAAAAGGTGCGAATGCGTTGTCGGTTAGAAAACAACCTTTTTCTAAAATACCAGCAAAACAAAGAGCATATTCTTTTAAGCAAGGTTATGTTAATCACATTATTGCATCAATTGCAAATGACCCATCAGAAATTTACGGAAAATTAATAACTTCGGTCACAGTCGCTAAAAAGCAAACAATTGAAGAAATTGTAATTGAGAAATTCAATCCTTATTACGGAAAGACAATTGAAGAGATATTGGCCATTACAGGCGTTGAAATAAACACAACTGCAAAAAGTTTCTATGCAAATCTAACAAAAGCAATCTTAGGCATTGAGCTTGATAAAGAAGTTGAAGAATTTGAAAAGGCTGAAATTATTGTTAAAACGGTAAGACTAAAAGAAAATAATTTACCAAAAGAAGATATTTCATTTCCCAATTTTAAATATGAGGAAATCGTAAAAGAAGAATGGGACGAATCTAATTTCAAAGATATTTTGGAACATAAATTTTTGTTTGTGTTTTTTCAATTTGAAAACGATAAATTGGTTTTGCGAAAAGTGAAATTTTGGAATATGCCCTATTCTGATATTCTTGAAGCAGAAAAAGTTTGGGTTAAAACAAAAGAGATAGTTACGAAAGGAAAAATTGTAAAAGAAGTTGTTGGAGGTACTCGCTACACAAACTTTCCAAACAAATCTTTCAATTCTGTTTCTCATGTTAGACCTCATGCACTAAATGCATCAGACACATATAATTTGCCAACAAAAGACAAATTGACGAAAGCAAAAGAATATACAAAGCATTGCTTTTGGCTTAATAACACATATGTAAGAGACGAAATATACTTGAAATAAAAAAGGGCAAAAGATAACAAACGCTTAGCTCCATTTTTCTGCCGCAGGCGCAACACAGAAAAACCGGCGCCAAGCGTCGACCGTTAGCGGTAACTCTTGGACGACCTGCAAACATTAAACTGACCGACAAAAAATGAGCATACTTAAAATACATGGAGAAAGGACAACTCCCGATTTTATTGAGGAGGATTTCATCTCTGCAATTGAAACATCATTAAATAGGTCAATTTACTTTCGGGACAAAAGTGTTGAGGTAAGAAGAATTTCTCAAGCAGACGAAAATGAATTGGGCTATGACGGAGTATTGACCACAATTGTTCCGTTTTATATTCAATTCAAACGTTCCGACTTTTATTCGCCTCACTTTAGTGGACAACTGACAACTGACCGCAAAAGTGTTTCATTGCCAGTTGACAAAGGTTTCTTTGCATTTGAACTATTGCGTAAGAACAGCAAGTATGAGCAACATAATGCAATGTTCAAATTATCTCAACAGAGTAAAGCTGCTTATGTTGCACCAATGTTTTATAAAAGTAGCGACCTTTCAAAACTCAAATCGCAAGCAAAGGAATTTCTACCTATATATTATGACGACATTTTTTTCTATCATCCTATGCACCGCAGACCTGTTACTCTAAGGAACTTGCTTCTGTTCAAGAAATCAATTACAATTCCACCTCATGCTTTAGTTAATGACACCAATCCAAGTCACCATTATTCATATAGCAGAGACAACAAAGTTGGGTTTCATAGCGACCCAATCAATCTTGAAAACTCTAAGGCACAAACATTCTATTACTTCATTCAGGAAGTTTTCAATCAGCAAGGAAGAGAATCAAAAAGTATAATTGATTCCAATTACAATTTACTGCCCGAACTTTTCGGATTTGAAAATAACTCTTCCGACTTTTTAGCTGTTTTGGAAGCATCAATTAGACGAGTTTCAATTGTTGACTCTGAAACAAGCATCAATTCAATAATTGAACAGTTTGACACCATTGACAAGTTGATAATTTTGGAAGACATACTTTATCATTACTTCAACATCAGACAATTTATTAAGTATGAAAACACAACATTGTAATAAATTATGAAATTGAACACTGAAGAAATCGAGAGACGTTGGGACTTTATCTTATCTCAATATAATGTTTCGCATTTAAATCAAAAGAACGAATTCGAAATTCCAAATAAGGAAATCGGTACTCTATTCGAATTCAAAAGTGCAATTCTTAAAATTCCGACTTATAGATGTTATGATATTTCTTTTTATCCGACTACAATCGCAATCGGTTATGTATCTGTTTTACACTCGAAATATAAAATTCAATACGACACTCGTTTTCTAGATCGATTCTCAAATAAATTATTAGAAAAAGTAAATGAGAAAGAAAATAAAAATCCTGCTGCAATAAGAATCTATTTGGACAAACCTCTATCAGATATTAACTCAAGCGAATTACGATTTCTTCCATATTCAGCCAGTTTCTTTTATATTGAACATCTTGAGAACGGTACCTATAGGATTACGAATCAAGATTATTTTGATCAATTCGAACTTAGCAAGATTAGGGAGGAGAAACAATTCCAAGATTATCAAAAAGCAAATAAAGAGCAAAAAAGCAATACCGATTTGAATGTCACCTGGCGTTGCGGAATATGTGATGGTGACAGTAGTACAGGATGTTTAAGTAGTGATCCTACTGAATGTCATAGATAAGAATACCGCTAACATGCACTAAGCAAAATGGCGCAACAATTACACTCGAGAGAAAGCGCCACATTGCCTAGTGCAGAACCGTTATGGGACATTAAAAAACTAACCTATGGGAAATATTATAGAGGAAACTGAATATGGCGATTATAAAAAATTGTATACAAAATTACAAGTTAGTTTTAATCCACTAATCAAACATTTTTTTGAAGGAAAAACAGTTGAACCTTTGAAAGTGTTTGAGTATAATTTATTTACTCTTGCCTTTTTGCATTATTACTTATTGAATAAAAACTACTCATTTTTTAATGAATTTGTACAACACACATTAAACAGTTTTCAAGATAGTATTTCTAATGTTGAAGATGAAATTAAATCTGGGAAATTGGATTGGGATTTCGATTTAAATGTAATTCGTGATAACGAGTATTTTAAAGAAAAAATTCTGAATTATCAAAAGGATATAGTGAAATATAGTGATGCACCAAATTCATATTTCCCCAAGTTCACGTTCACCTCAATAATGTTATATCCAAATGAAGATGCAAAAAACACAATTTTAAGGACACAATATATTGAATCAGACGAATCATTTTTAAAAACATATTATTCATTTACTGCATTACTTTATTATTGGTGTACGGATAATTTTCAGTTCAAAGAATTAGTAAGAAAATATCGTTAAAATAATGGAAAACAGCACAAATAGTTTCGCTGACGAAATAAATCCCAACAATATGGATTTTAAATATCATTCAATTTGGTATGATATTAAAAATCTAAGTAAAACATGGTTGAAAAATGAGAACGAAAGGGATCCGATTCTGATTTGGATTCAAAACAAAAAATTATTTGAATTCAAAGTGTTTTCAATTTCTTTTTTTCTTTACCACTTAAAAAAAGAACAAGAAATTAAATTCACATCGTTCGTAAGCGTCTGTGTTGATCAATTAAAAGAAGAAATTGCAGATAGCCAAATTCGAGCTAGTGAAAGTCAAGTGTCATTTCTATCTGGAAGTTTTATTGCGGATGACAGATACATTCTTGAAAAAATTGAATATTATATAGAAGATATTGAAAACTACTCTACTAAATTAGCCTTTCCTTCATTCACTTTTATTTCAATTTTAAAATCACCACTTAGCCAAAGTTCAGAAATATTTAACAAAATATCAGGAATATCAGTAGATACTCAATTCGCAGATGAATATGGTTCAATCTTAGAAAGATTTTTGGAACGATATAAAAACAAATCTCAACATGATATTTCAAAAAATTCTGAAATCATTAATCTTTTGGGTGATGGAAAGGATAATTTATCAATAGACCTGCTGGAATTTATAAAAAAAGGAGAGGAGTTGATAAATAAAAAAGAATATCATTCAGCAATTGAAGTTCTTGACAAAGTAATAAAAAATAATATACAACTAGAAAATGCCTTTTTTTATAGAGGGTATGCAAAACGAGAATTAAATCAATTTTTTGAATCAATTATTGATTTCAACATAGCATTGATTATTAACTCAAATCATATTGCAGCCTTGTATCAATGCGTTTATTCATTGAATTCTTTATCTAGATTTTACGAGAGTCATGTTCTAGTAAATAAATTAATTGAATTATCCCCTGATGGCGATACCTATGAACTCAGAGGAAATATTAAAAAGAAATTAGGCGATTTTGATGGAGCTCAAAAGGATTTTGAGAAAGCAATGGAATATCCACGCGATTGTTTTTAATATTACCCAAGCTAATAACTTGATAATAAATACCAAGTTTGAGATAAAGTATTCCTTCATAGAAAAATCAACGTCATAAAAAAAACAAAAAATGAGAAAAATTAATATTAATGGATACGACTTTGGCAAACATAAGATCGGTGATAAAGAATACAAAATTTCAGTTTTCAATGCATCCAAGATTGAAATTCAATTCAATGTTTCTCTTCAGCCGACCGGTAAAGATGATGTTTTACCAACATATCAGCTATCTGATAAATCTCAGACAATACCTTCATGGATAAAAGAAAACTTAAATGTAATATCAGATTGGATATCAAAGACATAAAATAAAAACGTCCCATAACAGTGCCTCAAGCGCCAGCCAAGATCTCGCTTCGCAACAACGGTAAATTGGAAACAAAATAATTCTATCTTCGGAACAATAATTTATTTTAAAAATTGGCCGAGCGCCTAGGCACAAACCGTTAGCACTAATTTTTCAAAAACGAAACAATGGAAATAGAAGAAAAAAGACAGCTTTTAACGAAGTTATTTGTTTCTGGATTTTATCCATACAGCAAAGTAGTATCTGGTGATTTGAAAAAAGATTACGGTATAGAATTAACTGAAATCTGTAGAAAAACGTTTAATGGTGGTTTAAGTTACAAGCCAGGCTATGAAAGTTCAAGTCGAGGGATTAGATGGATTGGTGGGGATAAAACACTTTCGTGGGGATCAAACACAGGATGGAATATAACAGAAGATTGTGAAATTGCTTTATGCAGAGTAGAGTATGATGATTATATCAATTTCAAAATTTCTTTTGAATCTAAAGGAAATGAAATTGAAATTCTTTTCGACAGATACATGGATCTTTTAAAATTCGAGGTTGAGAGATTTAATTTTAAGCCAACAGAATTGAGGCATTTGATTGGTCGACTGGGAGAATTATATTGTGCTAAAAAAGTAAATGGCAACTTATCAAAAGTAGTTAACTCACAAGGGTTTGATGTTATCTCTTCAAATAATGAAAGAATAAGTGTCAAAACAACTGCACAAAACAAAAGCTTTGTTTCATTAAACAAGAAGACAATACATGAATTTGATAAACTGATGATTCTTCAGCTAAAAGGTTTTGAATTTGAGATATTGTATTTTGATGATATGAAAAAAATTGAAGAAATTGCTCATACATGGCCTGGAAATGAAACTAAATATGAGTTATATTTAAATAGGTTGAGTAAGTTAAAATAAAACTAGTGCTAACACGGGTTTGGCAAAAGTGGCGGTTCAGCGCTTCGCAGTCCGCCAGCTGGCGGAGGTTAATCAAACATTGGTTCTCCACATCAACATTTGTGGTGAAAAT
>VFKM01000054.1 GCA_009885545.1 Flavobacteriales bacterium | reverse complement strand
TGGAGATGGGGCAATTCTATCAATGAAGCAAGCACTGAAACAAGCCGGACTTGAACCCCATGAAATTAATTATGTCAATGCTCATGGCACTGCAACTCCAAATAATGATTTATCTGAATCGAAAGCTTTTATAAATGTTTTTAATGGTAAGGTGCCTCCATTTAGTTCAACTAAGTCCTATACGGGGCATACGTTAGCTGCAAGCGGTGGAATTGAATCGGTATTTGCAATCCTAAGCATACAAAACAGCATGCTTTTCCCTAACTTGAATCACACATCACCAATTGAAGAAACTGGCTTGATACCTATAAAAAATATTCAAAAAAATACGGAAGTAACACATGTTTTGTCGAATTCATTTGGTTTTGGAGGGAATAATTCAACATTGATTTTTTCAAAAATATAAAGAATGTATTACATCCACAAAATAGCTTCAATTACGCATCAGGATTCATTTAATCAAACGGATGTTCATGATTCATTGGTTGAAATTACTGAGGATACTGTTTTGATTTCTCCAGATTACAAAAAATATATTCTTCCAGCTTCATTAAGAAGGCTAAGCCCAATTTTACGCATGGCAGTTGCGGCAGCAAAAGAATGTCAAGAAGCGATTACAATTCCATTTGAAGCAATCTCAGTTGGAACAGCGCTAGGATGTCTGACTGACACTGAGAAGTTTTTAAATGTAATAAATACTGTAGAAGGTGAGATATTATCGCCAACCGCATTTATTCAATCTACTCACAATACAATTTCTGGATTGATTTCACTTGAATTAAAAAATCATTCTTATAATATGACGCACACACAAAACAATTTGTCGCTTGAAATGGCACTAATTGATTCAATGTTGTGTTGTGATGAAGGCAAGGATTTTGTTTTATTGGGTGTTGCAGACGAAGCTATCGACTTTTTAAATAAATTAAAACCAATTGTCTTACCTGAAAATTCGATTGTAACCTCCGGAACTACATTTTTTGCCCTTTCGAAAAAGAAGTCAAAATCTGAAATAGGATTTCTTGCATGTCGTTCAATTATAAAAGCGAAGGAAATTGAGATGGAAATTGATCTTTTTTTGCAAGAATTAAAAATTGAAAGCAAAGAAATTGATCGGATATATACAAATCAAAATTCACTTGATTTCCCTAAAGAAATGGTTGTTAATTATGAAGCGTATTCGGGCTTATATTTTACGTCCAATGCTTTTGGAGTTCATATGGCTCATGATTGGCTAAAAAAAGAGGCGAAAAAATATGCATTGATCGTAAATTCCGGTTGTAATAATAGTTTAGGATTGATTCTGTTAAAAAATGACAAAGCACAAAATTAACGTAAGTCTTTTCGTGTTGAACATGGTTTTACTCTCATTCATGTATTGGGGTAATTCAAATTTAGCATGGATTCTTCTTGTGGTTTTCATGTTTTTCTTTTTGATTTTAAGTTATGGTGTATTATTCATGACATTTAATTATTTCGTTCAATCTAAGAACGCATTTCCAAAACCACATGTTTTGTTAACTTTTGATGATGGTCCAAATCCCCAGACAACACCCATTGTTTTAGATCTTCTTAAAGAATATAATGTAACTGCTATATTTTTTGTGATTGGAACCAAAGCAAAATCCGAGAATGAATTAATAAGACGAATCATGGATGAAGGTCATTTCATCGGAAATCATACTTTTTCACATCACCCAATGTTTGCATTATTAAACGGAGCACAAGTTGAAAAAGAAATTGTTGAATTGAATAATTTATTTATAAACCAGGGAATTCAAACAAATTTATTCCGACCACCGATTGGTTATACAAATCCGATTATTGCTAGAGTCGTGAATAAGCTATCGCTAAATATTATAGGATGGAACAAACGTTCCTATGACACTGTTATTCGAAATCCCAAAAAACTAGCTAAAAGATTATTATTCTTAGCAAAACCTGGAAGCATTCTTTTACTGCATGATAATTTAAAACAAACTGCAGAAGCACTTAGTTTGTTTTTAAAAGAGTCAGAAGAAAAAGGCATTATCTTTGCCAAGAAGAATCAAATTAATTCGTTTTTGAATGACTAAATTATTTAACGTACTATTTTTCACCTTTTTGTGTACAAGTGCATTCAGTCAAGAATTTAAAAAGATTACTGATCCTTCAAAATGTAAGTCTGCTATACAAAAACAGCAAAAATTGACGAAATCGTTGATTGCTGACTTCAAAGAAACAGTATATTCAGAAATGTTTGAAGACACTCAAAAAGCTACAGGTAAACTTTATTATAAACAAGGTCAAAAGATTAGATGGGAGCATATAAGTCCGGTTAAAAAGATTTTGTTGATTGATGGAAATAAAGTTAGATATAGTGAAAAAGGAAAAGAAATAAAAGACCCTTCAACGAAAGCTATTGTTAAGAAAATTCAAAGTTTAATGGTCAAAATGTTGTCAGGAACATTTTTGGATGACAAAGATTTTAAAATTTCGTATTATGAAAATGCTGCCCAATATAAATTGGTGTTAAAACCAACATCAGAGCGCTTATCAAAATATATAGATAATGTAATTTTGATTTTTGATAAAAAAGACATTCTACTAAAGGAAATGAGTTTAGTAGAATCTGAAAATGAAAAATTAGTATATTCATTCAGTAATGTACTTCTAAATAATTCAATTAGTGAAACAAAATTCAGTGATTTCAAATGATATTAAAAGATAATTTTTACACCATAAATGAACTTGAATTCGTTGAAAACAAAATTCAAGCTTCAATTAAAATTGATTCTAATCATTCAATTTTCGAAGGACATTTTCCTAATAACCCTATAACTCCCGGAGTTGTGGAAATGGAAATTGTTAAAGAAATTGTTTCTGAAGCAATACAGAAAACATTGAAAATGTCGAAAATGTCAAATTGCAAATTTTTAGCAATTTTAAATCCGCTTAATTCTTCTAAGGTGAATGTTAAAATAGATGTTTTAGAACAAGAAAACAACCGAATAAGAATAAGTGCTCAAATTCTAGATCAACAAACTGTTTATTTGAAAATTGGTGCAGAATATATTATTGTGGAGTAGGATTCTTTCGAACCGCTGATAAAAACAGATAAGAAACTATAAAACCAACAATAAAAGACAATATCGCTAATACCGTTGCGCCAATAAAATACTGTTGAATATTATTTTGTACAACAGCACTAGAAAAATCTAATAATAGTGAATGCTCAAAATTACCTTGAACAAACAATTGTCCCGTCAATAGACTGAAATATATGATTAATGGAATCATCGGTGGAATGGAAATATTCGCCGATGCAATGAATAATACTTTATTCATTCGAAATAAAACAGCAAGCGGAATTCCAATTAATAACTGAAATCCCCATAACGGAATGATTCCCATAAAAAAGCCAAATCCAATTGAAAATGCTTTCTTTAAGTTTGTTTCTTCCGGTTTAATTGCCTCGTGTTTTATCAATTTTAAGGTCTCTATTGACAGGAATTTCTTCGGATAATGATAGATTAAAGCAAATGTTACCAAGATACTATTGAGCACGCTGATTCTAAAAAAGTCTCGACCAGGACGGAAATGAGAAACGCGTTCATCAGGGTCATATTTCACTCTGATTTGTACAGGTACGAATTTTACATTCTTCCACGCTAATCGAACAATTACCTCTATTTCAAGTTCAAATTTATTAGTGAATAAGTGCATTTTCCTTAAAGGTTGAAGCGGATATAATCTAAAACCAGTTTGTGTGTCAGGTAAAGTTATCCATGTTTCAATCTTGAACCAAAAATTAGAAAATTTATTTCCAAATGAGCTTTTTTGAGGAACGCCATCCTGTTGCATGTTCCTTGAGCCCATAATTACGGCACCTTTGTTTTCAAATCCTTTTTCAATTAATAATTGAATGTCCTCTGGATAATGTTGGCCATCTGAATCAATTGTTATGGCATTTTCAAACCCTAATTCAATGGCTTTTTTAAATCCTTTACGCAAGGAAAATCCTTTGCCTTTGTTTTGTTCATTTGTAAGAATGAGTACTTGATTTTCAAATTCATTTAGAATTTCACTCGTTGAATCTGTTGAACCATCATTTACGATGATAATGGATTCTTTCGGCACAATGGACATTATTTCAAGAACAACCCGCCTTAACGTTTTTTCGTTATTGTATGTTGGAATAATAATACATCCTTGAATATCTGAAATTGTCAACATTAAAATTGTGTTAGAATTGCAAATTTAAGAGGTGCAACGGAATATTTGTAATAAAGTTGAATTACTTCTAAGTATTTTAAGTTAGTTCTGTAGGAACGTTAGTTAACAGTTATTAGAAATTTCAAAAAAAACCGTAACCGAATGACAACTTCATAAAGTGTAAAAGTTTGTGTAGACCTTAGGAAGATGACCTCTGTGTATAATGAACCGCGTGTAATCGGACTGCTGTGTGTTACGAATGGAAATCTTTGCGTAATATTAATAGTGTCGTTCAATTAAAATGAAATAAATAATCTACTCTATACTTTTCGCTTTATTCCCTTTACTAATATTTACAAGCTTTTCAAGGTCTTCTTTTTTAAAATTAGAATCAAATTTCATCAATTCATTGGGTTCAATTCCTAGCGCAATAGATAATTTTAATAATGTTGTCATCGTTATATTATATCCCTTTTCAATCCTATGAACCTGCATTCTAGTTAATCCTATTTCAAGTCCAAGTTTTTCTAATGACATCGCTTTTTCTTTCCGTTTTTTCCTTACAGCACTTCCTATTTGACTTAAAAAATCTTGTAAAACATCTTTTTCTTTACTCATTGAGTATTTTTTTACCAATGTGTAACAACTAAGTATATTTTTTGTACCCTTATAAGGGTACTTTTGAGTATATTTGCACTTTCAAAAGTGTAGACCAGTGAACACTATAAAAACGGGGCGACATCGAAAAGCCTTATGAGTAGATAAATTTAAACTCAACGTAAATTAGTTAATATGAAATATCTTTTAAAAACGATTGATAGTGGTATATATTTATTTATTGGCCCTTTTGCCGTCTTGTATATATTCCCTCAGTTCTTTAGGGAATTAGAAACCTACTTATATTCTCTCCCACTTAATAATTACTTAGATAAGCTTGGTGTGATATTTATGTGGACTGGTGCAATTTTGGCAATTTGGTGCAGTGTGCTAATGTTCTTGAATAAATATGGTTCTGTAGTACCCTTTTTAAAGCCTACTAAACTTGTTACTTCTGGTCCATATTCCATAGTTCGGCATCCAATGATGCAGGCACTTCTATTCGTGCTATTTGGGGAATCAATTACATTCAGTTCTCCCTTTACTGCGTTATGGTTAATTATATGGGCAAGATTTTCATGTATTTATATTTCTAGATACGAAGACCCATATTTGCTCGATTGTTTTGGAGAAGACTATAAAAAATATGCTCAAAAAGTGCCTCGATGGATACCAGGAAGCAGACCTCAACCAATAAAGAAGTAAGCCAGCCCAGAACAGAGGATAAAAAATATGCGGGGTTGCTGCAAACTGCAAATTATTTTTTCATGGTAATAAATTTATTTCTATAATTTGTAATAAAGTTGAATTACTTCTAAGTATTTAAAGTTAATTTTGAATTAATCCTGCAACAATAATTAACATGAAGTGTCTTATAATCTATATCGTATTAGCGCTATCATTTTCTAAAGAAGAGTATTTTAAAGTTATTTCAAGCAAAGAGTTGTCAACTGTTAATACAATGCTCACTCAGCTTGAAAAAGAGAAAGAAGGAAGTGATAAGAAAGCATATAAAGGAGCTTTACTTATGAAAAAAGCAGGTTTTCAAAAATCACCAAAAGAAAAACTTGAAGTTTTCAAACAAGGTAGGGCTCAGTTAGAAACGGCAATAGGAGCAAATTCTAAAAACACGGAATACCGTTTTTTAAGACTGATAATTCAAGAAAATGCACCTAAAATACTGAAATATCAAGGCAACATTATGGAAGATGTTAAGTGGATTAAAAGTCATTATTCTTTGGTCCACGCTGACGTGAAAAACGCCATAGTTTCCTACTCCAAAAAATCAATAAATTTGAAACTATAACCTGAATGAAGCACATTTTAGTAATTTCTTATTCTCAATCAGGTCAATTGACTCAAATTTTGACAAATCTCACTTCGACAATTAATGAAGAGATTGAAATTGTTTCCGTTCAGCCTAAAACCAATTTTTCTTTTCCTTGGATTTCGCACGACTTTTTCAATGCGATGCCCGAAACTGTTTTAGAAAAAGAGATTGAATTAAATGAGATTGCTTTTAAAAGGGATACGTATGATTTGATAATTTTTGGCTATCAACCTTGGTTTTTGTCTCCTTCATTGCCTGCAACGGCACTTTTGAAAAACGAAGCATTTAAAAAAATCATGAAAAACAGTCCTATTGTTACAGTAATTGGAGCAAGAAACATGTGGCTGAATTCACAAGAAAGTGTAAAACAATTAATAAAAGATGCAGATGGTGTTTTAGTTGGTAATATTCCATTTATCGATCGAAACCCAAACTTATTGAGTGCTGTGTCTATTTTACACTGGATGTTGACGGGTAAAAAAGAGAAAAAATATGGTATTTTCCCTCTCCCAGGAATAAGCGAGAAAGATATTCTTGAGGCCTCATTATTTGGGAATATTATACAAAAATCACTTGATGAAAATAGATTTGAGGATCTTCAAAAAGAGGTCCTTTTAACGAATCGAGTGAATATTAATACCAATATTTTGTTTATTGAAGGAAGAGCAAAAAAGTTATTTAAAATTTGGGCTAATCAAATCACTAAAAAAGGATCGACTGCTCGTAAACGAAAAACGTGGGTTAATTTTTTTAAATATTATTTGATTATCGCTCTTTTCATGGTTGCTCCAATAGTTTTAGTAATTTATAATATTTTGATTAGACCTTTTAATTTGAATAAAATAAATAAGAATAAAGCGTATTTTTACGGTATTGAATTGAATAAAAAATGATTTTAAAGGAAGTTTTTATTACTAGAACAGCAACGTTTTTTCCTAATAATCCAATTTCAGATGATGAAATGGAAGAATATTTGGGATTCGTTAACGATCAAGCATCAAAATCAAGAAGAATAGTATTGCGAAATAACGGAATTAAGAATCGTTATTATGCAATTACGAAAGAAGGTAAACCAACGCATACGAATGCTGAAATGACTTCACTCGCAATAAAAAAACTATTTGTTCAAGATCCAAATGAAATAAAAGAAATTGAATTATTAAGTTGTGGTACTTCTTCCCCAGATCAATTAATGCCATCACATGCTGTAATGGTTCATGGTTGGTTGCCTGAATCAAATGCAATTGAAGTAGTTTCTCCTGCTGGAAATTGTTGTTCTGGAATGCATGCCTTGAAATATAATTTCATGTCAATTCGAACAGGAGAATCAAAAAAAACAATCTCTACTGGTTCAGAGCGATTGTCAAGAGTATTGAGATCAGAGCAGTTTGAATTAGAGGTTCAAAAACGATTAGAATTAGAAAAAGACCAATTTATAGCTTTCGAAAAGGATTTTTTAAGATGGATGCTATCTGATGGTTCAGCGGCGTTTTTAATTGAAGACAAGAAAAATGAAAATGATATTTCTTTGAGAATTGATTGGATTGAAGGTTTCTCTTTTGCAAATCAAATTGAGACATGCATGTATATGGGTGCCGAGAAAGATGAAAATGGTCAATTGAAAGGTTTCAGCGATTTTACGCCAATGGAAACAGTTGAAAAATCTATTTTTAGTATTAAGCAAGACGTAAAACTTCTAGGTGAAAATATTGTCAAACTTGGGTTCAAGAATTTGGAAATTATTTTTGCCAAAAAAGGAATTAATGTAAGTCAAGTGGATCATTTCGTCCCTCATATGTCAAGTTATTTTTTCGAGGATAAAATTTATGATGAACTGAAGTCAAATGGTATGGAAATCCCGAAAGACAAATGGTTTACAAATCTTGATAGGTGCGGAAATGTTGGTGCAGCTTCAGTTTACATGATGATAGATGATTTATGGAAAAGCAATAAATTAGAAATTGGTGAAACAATATTAATCGCTGTCCCAGAAAGTGCCAGATTTACGTATGTCTTTGCAATGTTTACTGTTTGTTGATGAAAAAATCTGATCTTCCACAAGATAAAAGTGATTTAGTGAACTTTACAAGAGAGGTTTGTTATGTCAAAAATGAAAATGGTAAATACGAGGCCGAATTAAGTTCTGGTTGGGATGTAAAAACTGACGCCTTAAATTCAGCTTGGCTAGATATTGAAAACAGAATCACAGAAGCTAAAAATCTTTTTCTTTCGGGTGAAGCAAGTCCGATTGAATATTATATGGAGTTGAAATTAATGGATTATACAGTTTTAGCTGGATATACAGGATTTTGGAAATGGCAAATTAAAAAGCATAAAAACCCTGAGTCATTTAATAGATTAAATGACGGTAAACTGCAAAAGTATGCAGATGCGTTTGGTGTAACGTTAATGGAATTAAAAAAACCAAGTTTTTAGTGGAGAGTTTTAAACATATTCAAACAGCGCATTGCGAAAATGGTGTGACGGTAAGTCTGCTCAAACATAATGGAGTAAAATTTATGACTGAACCTTTAGCGTTTGGATTAGGTTCTGGTTTATTCTATATCCATATTCCTTTTATGAAAGTGAATAATGGTCCTGCTATTTCATTTCGAACAATGCCAGGAGCAATTTTCAAAAGAACGTGTAAATCACTAGATATAAAAGTTGAAAGAAAAAAATTTAAATCTAAGACCGAAGCTCAAAGTTTTTTGAATGAAAAACTGAATGAAGGTATTCCTGTTGGTTGTCAAGTTGGCGTGTTTCATTTGAACTATTTTCCAAAAGCATATCGCTTTCATTTTAATGCTCATAATTTAATTGTATTCGGACAAGAGGATGGGAAGTATTTGATCAGTGACCCAGTCATGGAAACCACAACAACGCTTTTTCCTGAGGAATTAGAAAAAGTGCGTTTCGCTCAGGGTGCTTTAGCCCCCAAAGGACAATTGTATTATCCAAAGTCAGTTGGTGATATCTCAGAAGATTTATTGAGGAACGCAATTAAGAAAGGAATAAAAAGAAATTGTCGTGATATGCTTCATATTCCTGGTGGAATAGCTGGTGTTAAAGGAATTAATTATACAGCAAATAAAATCAGAGGGTGGAGAGATAAATTGGGAGAGCGTCAAGCTGCTCTGCATTTAGGACAAATCGTTCGAATGCAAGAGGAAATTGGAACTGGAGGAGGAGGTTTTAGATTTCTTTATGCTGCTTTTTTAGATGAAGCGAGTGAAATACTTGGTAATGATCAGTTACTAAAGATTTCTGATCAAATGACAAAAGCGGGAGATTTATGGAGAGATTCAGCTTTGCAAATGTCTGGAATATATAAAGGAAGATTAAATTCCCAAAAGGATTATGAGGATTCTGCGGCCTTGTTAAATGAAATTAGTGCTGTAGAGAAAGATGCGTTCATTCAACTCTCTAAAATTGTTTATTGATGAACCTTGAAAGCCCAATAATTAAAATTGTGGAACTTTCTAAGTTCTATGGGAAATCTACAATCCCGAGTCTTGATAGAGTCAATCTGACAATAAACCGTGGTGAAAAATTTGGAATATTTGGACCTAATGGTGCAGGTAAAACGACCCTCATTTCTATTCTTTGTAATATATTGACTGCTTCAAAAGGTACTGTAGAATATACTATCGAAGAGAACAAACAAAATATGCATGCTATTCTGAATATGATAGGATTCGTTCCTCAAGATTTTGCGTTTTATCCTGATTTAACAGCACAACAGAACTTATCTTATTTTGGCGGAATTTATGGAATTAGTGCAGATGAGGTTAAAAGTAAATCCACACATTTATTAGAAATATTGGGTTTGTCTTCTGTGGCACATCAAAAAGTAAGGTCTTTTTCTGGAGGAATGAAACGAAGATTGAATTTAGCAATAGGATTAATTCATTCTCCTAAGGTTTTATTTTTAGATGAACCTACCGTTGGAATAGATATTCATAGTAAACTGACAATTATGAGTTTACTTGAAAAATTAAATAAAAGTGGAACAACCGTTATTTACACTTCTCATCATTTAAAAGAAGCAGAGGACTTTTGTTCTAGAGTTGCATTAATTGATAACGGTAAAATCATTGCATTAGGTTCTATTGACGAATTAGTGAAACAAAATGACACACTTAATTTGGAAGAATTGATGATCAAATTAACGGGTAAAGAACTGAGAGATTGATGAAAAAATTAAGAGTTTCATTATTAAAAGAGATTTTATTGCTTTTGAGTGATAAAGTTGGTCTATTATTGATGTTCGCTATGCCACTTTTGTTGGTGTTCATTATTACAATTGTGCAGGATAGTGCCTTCAAATTAGTAAATGAACACAAAATTCAAATGCTTATTGTAAATAAAGACAAAGGTAAACTTGGTGATACATTAATCGCGAAATTTGTTCAATCCGGAAATTTTGAAGTTGAAATTGACAATGCCATCAATAAAACAGCAATTAAAAGAGAAACACTAAAACGAGATAAACAAATTTCTATTTTAATACCTAAAGATTTCTCAAAGAGAGTCGATCAAAATGCAGAAAAAATTTCGAGTTTAATGTTAACTGAATTTGGTGTTCTCGACAGTACGGAAATGTTAGGTAACGTTTCAGTATCAAAAAACAATAAATTAGATTTTTATTTTGACCCTATTCTTCAAGAAAACTTTAGGCTTTCAATTCTGTCGGGAGTTAATACTATTCTTATGGGAATGGAAAATAGACGAATGTTACAACAACTGTTTGCTGATATGGGTTACGACGGTATACCAATTAAGATTCAAAAAGAATTAAGTAATCAAAATGTTTCAATTAATTCTATACCAGCCTCGATAGGGGGAAGTGAAATGGTGCCAAATTCATCTCAGCATAATGTTCCAGCCTGGTCTTTATTCGCAATGTTTTTTATGGTAATCTCATTGGGTGGAAATGTGGTGCGAGAAAGATTATCAGGTAGTTTTATTCGATTACAAACAATTCCGAAAGCATTTTTATTAACGATTTGGAGTAAAGTGATTGTATTTCTAACAGTCGCTTTAACTCAGCTAGCAGTTCTTGTTTGTGTCGGAATATTTGTCTTTCCGCATATCGGTTTGCCTCAATTGACGATACCCACTAATATTCTAGCGCTCATTGTCATTTCTGTATTATCAGCCTATGCTGCGATTAGTTATTCATTGTTAATTGGAGTTTATGCAAAAACTCAAGAACAGGCAGGTGGGTTTGGAGCGATTTCTATAATTATTTTTGCCGCGATTGGTGGAATTTGGGTACCCTCTTTTATTATGCCTGAATACATGCAAAACATCGGTTTAATTTCACCATTACATTGGTGTATTGAAGGATATTATACACTTTTCTTGAAAAATGGAACATGGAATGAATTGACAGGTACGTTGATTTATTTAATTTTGTTTATACTTGTTTGTCAGTTGTTTACATTCATTAAGCTAAAAAAACAAAACTATATTTAAAACGGTTATGAATAGAGAAGAAGTAAAAAATGAATTTAAAGCTCATCTAATTACATATTTAAATTTGTTGGATATAACCATTGAACAAATTAAAGATAATGAGCCTTTGTTTGAAGGAGATTTAGGTCTAGATTCAATTGATTCAGTTGAATTAATTGTTTTGTTAGATCGTGAATATGGCATTAAGATTAAAAATCCAACGGAAGGTAGACAGATATTAATTGATGTAGATACGATTGTAGATTACATTATTTTAAACAGAACAAAGTAAAGTTATGCATAAGGTATTCGTCACTGGTATGGGTGCAATATCTTCTATTGGTTCAACTATCGATGAACAATTAACTGCTTTACGCCAAGGTCAATGTGGGATTAAAAAAGCGCGTTTTTTTGAATCGCGTTATGCCGAAACCTTATTGTTTGGGGAAGTTCCTTTTAGTGATGAGGAATTGCTAGAGTTAAACGGTGTTACTAATCAAAATGAATTTACACGAACGACTATTTTAGCTTTACATGCTTTTAAAGAAGCGATAGGTCAAGCTGGAATAGCTGATTTATTAAAGTCTGACAGGACAGCCTTTATTTCATCAAGTACGGTTGGAGGGATGTGTTATACTGATGAATTATATTCAGATGCTAATTTGAAAGGTACGCCATCCAATTATGTGAAAGCATATGAAGGATCCGACCATACTGTTAGAATTACTAAAATGTTTGAAATTGGAGGGATAATCGATACCATAAACACTGCTTGTTCATCCTCGGCAAATGCGATTTATCTTGGAGCTCGTTTGATACAGTCTGGGAGAGCTGATCGTGTAATAGTTGGTGGTTCGGATAGCATTGCAAAATATACGGTCAATGGGTTCAATGCTTTAATGATTTTGAGTGATAGAGCTTGTAAACCTTTTGATGAAAATAGAAATGGTCTAAGCCTTGGAGAAGGAGCAGCATATTTGGTTTTGGAATCTGAAAGTGCTTGTTTGAACAAGCCAAGAATTGCAGAATTGACAGGATTTGGTAATTCGAATGATGCATTTCATCCATCAACTACCTCAGACACTGCGATTGGACCAGTCTTAGCAATGGAATATGCTTTGAAAATGACAGGATTAAAACCAGAATTAATTGATTATATCAATGCGCATGGCACGGGTACAATTAATAATGACATTACTGAAACAGTTGCTTTAAATACTGTTTTTTCTAAAGTTCCTCCTTACAATTCTACAAAATCATATACTGGACATACTTTAGCTGCTGCTGGATCCTTAGAAGCAATTTTTGCTCTTTTGAGTTTAAGGTACAATGAGCTTTATCCAAGTTTACGCTGTGAAACACCAATTAGGGAGCAAGGTTCCAAGCCAATTTCTGCATTTTCTAAAAAGGAATTACAGCATGTTATGTCAAACTCATTTGGATTTGGAGGAAATTGTACTTCTTTAATTTTTTCGAAATGTTCATAAAGGATTTTTCAGCCATATCGCCTCAATTGACTTTTTCAGAAGAATTTGTAAATGGGGATTATAAAATACATGTAAACAATACGTATACAGTTTTCGAACCGAGTTATGCTGAAACTATTCCATCTGCGTTGTTGAGAAGAATGGGTAAGGCTGTTAGAATGGGAATTGGTGCTGCACTGCCATTGATTAAGAGAAATGAGAAATTGGATGGAATTGTAATTGGGACAGCGAATGGTGGACTTGAAAATTGCATTAATTTCTTGAATCAGATTATCGATTATGAAGAGGGAACATTGACACCAACTCATTTTGTTCAAAGTACACCAAATGCTTTAGCTGGTCAAATCGCTTTGATGTCGTCAAACACAGGTTATAACGTAACCCATGTGAATGGTGCGCTGGCTTTTGAAAATGCACTTTTGGATGCAATGATGTTTTTAGAAGTCAGAGATAAAAAATCTTCGCTACTGTTAGGTGCGGTGGAAGAAATCTCAAATTATAACTACAATATTGATCAATTAGCTGGCAGGTATAAAGTTGCAAAGGTTTCCAATGATAAATTAATTCAAACGAAGTCCAATGGATCAGTTTGTGGGGAAGGAGCAACGATGTTTGTTGTGTCGAATGATTCCGCAAATGCGTTAGCAGAAATTATCGATTTAAAACAACTTAATTTCCCGAAGGAAAGTGATGTAAAAAATAAACTCGATCAATTTTTGAGTGATAATGGATTAACATATGCTGCTATTGATTTACTCGTGTTGGGCACTAATGGCGACATTCAATTTGATTGCTGGTATGATACTGTTAAATCATTTTTCCCATTAAGCACAGACGCTATTTATTATAAAAATTTAATAGGTGAATACCGAACGAGTTCAGCATTCGCAGTGTATTTAGCAACTCAACTCTTAAAAGGAGAATTACAAAACCATCCAGGAATAGAAGGTCAATTAACGAAAATTCCAAAGACCATTTTGATTTACAATCAATTTGAAGGAGTACAGCACAGTTTGATCTTGTTAAAGGACGTAGAATTGTAAAAGATTTGATCCAGTCATCTAAAGTTTAATGAATCTTCGTCGTTTGACAATGGCATGTGATGAGGTAATATCATTATAACTTTGAATTTTCTACACCTAACTTAGGTATAAAGTTCCTTTTGAATTAGTGATTTAGCAATTGACATGAATGGATATCACGCGCCATTTATGAATATTCAATCTGTTTTTGTTGGGAAGCACATGTCGTTTTTGCATAAGCAATCTTCACTGATGGATAAGCACTCGGCAGCATTGGATTTCCTTTCGGCACGAGTTGTTTTCCTTTCGGCAGCATTGGATTTCTTATCGGCGGAGGTGGATTTCCTTTTGGAACGAGTTGTTTTCCTTTCGGCAGCATTGGATTTCCTTTCGGCGAAGGTGGATTTCCTTTTGGAACGAGTGGAGTTCCTTTCGGCGGAAGTGGTTTCCCTTATGCTGAGGTGGATTTCTTGTGGACACGAGTTGATTTGCAATCGGTAGAGGATGATATGCAATCGTCAACGGTTGGGATGATTGTTGTAGATGTTGAGATGCTTTCGGAAAATGCAGAAAATTCTTCCCACTCATTTTGTCCGTAATATTTTTTGATTATCTTGCATCCTACAATGACTTTCAAACATGAGACAACTATTATACTTTTTCTTTGGAGTTTTCTTCCTTCAAAACGCTTTCTCTCAGAGTTTACGAATCGATTTTATTGACGGGAATTATACCGCATTTAATCTCCTGGAGATAGATAACAATGTACACGAAACGGATTCTGTTCATTTGTTGCTTGCTAACGGAAATTCCTATACATGGAATAAGAGCATCATTAAGTCCTACAGATTTTCGTCCAGTTCTCTTACCCTAGAAGAAATTGAGCAATCTTCAAGTATTGAAAATCTGGTCTTATATCCGAATCCTATTGAAGACATCGCAAATTTGAAATTCAAATTATTTTCGAATTCGGACATTACCATATCTGTTCGTGACGTTCAGGGTAAAGAACTTATGGTTCTTCAAAAAGAAAATCTTCATTCAGGTCTTCATACTTTAGAAATTCCGGTCGGAGCATTCCCTTCAGGACCAGTATTTTTCACGCTTCAGAACCAGGATTTTTCGATTACAAAAAAAGCAATGATCAATAATCTCAAGCCATGATAGCAACGCGTAATTTAATCGGATCCCTGATGATCATGTTCTGTGCTCAAATCAGTGCACAGAATACCCTGAATGTATATCTCACAAACGGTCAGATTGACTCTTTGGATATCACGACGATCGACAGCATCAATTTTCTGACAACCCCTCCACCTTTAAGTCTGAGTTTTTACTTCAACGATGGTACTTCTACTTCTTATCTCTATTCAGATATCGACAGTATTGACTTTGCTTTTTTACCAGGGGTACCAACATCTGTTTTCAATCCATCGGTCACTTATGGAACAGTCCAAGATGCTGATTGGAATACTTATAACACGGTTCAAATAGGAAATCAGGTCTGGATGGCTGAAAACCTGAGGAGTTCGAAATACGCTAATGGTGATCCAATTCCTTTTATAAGTGATACTGCCAATTGGGAATTTATTGATTATAATGCATATACTTTCTATGAACTTGACAGCTCATTGATCATACCTAACGGATATTTATACAATTGGTTCACCATTGCTGATTCACGGAATGTATGTCCTGCCGGATGGCATGTCCCACGCAAATCTGAATGGGATGAGTTGGTCACTTACCTTGGAGGAACGGTTGACGCATTAGGAAAATTAAAATCCACATCGTCAAATTTCTGGTTACCGCCCAATGTCTCGGCGACAAATTCCAGTGGATTTTCTGCAGTTGGTTCAGGGCAGATTAATTCACTATCCTTTATTTCTCTTCTCAATGATGCACTCTATTGGTCAAGCTCTCTTTTTTATGCCAATACCATAGAAGATGCGTATACCATAGAGCTCAGTCATGACGAGAATTTTATTGAAGAGAATTCAACGACTTATTTTAGACATGGGCATTCTATACGTTGTATTCAAGGAGATGAATATTTCCCTTATGATTTTCAGAGTCAGGTACTGAACCCTTCTGTTACCTACGGTCAGCTGGAAGATATCGAAGGAAATAGGTACAGAACTATTGATTTTGAAGGTCAGGAATGGATGGCTGAAAATCTCAGAACTTCGACGTATTCGAATGGCGATCCGATCCTTTCCCTTTCAGATGGAGTTGAATGGCAAAATGCGACGGAAGGAGCGGTCACTGTTTTGTTATGGGCGCTAAAAGGTTATGGAATAGGAAAACTATATAATCATTATGCGGTACATGATAGTCGAAATATCTGTCCAACCGGATGGAGGATACCTGAAGTCTCCGATTTCGACATTCTTTTTGCCAACGTTGGCGGTAAAGGGGATGCAGGAAGCAATTTGAAAACAGTTGATCTTTGGTGGCCTGAGACACCTGGTTCTTCCTTTAATTCAATAGGGTTCAATACTTCCCCGGCTGGGCTCATTGATTATCAAGGAAATCTAGATAACTCTTATAAGACTCGTTATTGGACAAAAACAGGAAATGTGCAGGATCAGATAATTATGCCTGTGCATTTCGAGGCAAATATGAGTCATGTTTCCAACCTCAACTTCACGGCCTTTCCTTTCCTTATAAATGAAGGAAATTCGGTTCGGTGCATAAGAGAAATACCCATTGACTATTTCCCAATGGATAGTATTCTGAACAACACTTTAACCTATGGAACAGTCTCCGACATCAGCGGAAATGAATACAAAACAATCGTAATTGGAGGTCAAAATTGGATGGCTCAAAACTTAAGAGCTTCTAATTTTTCCAATGGGGATCCAATACCTGCATTAACAGCCAACGTTGATTGGTCAAATGCTACAACCCCTGCTTTTTCCAATTTGTATAATGATGCCGTTTATGATTCTTTATACGGAAAATTGTACAATTTCTACACTGCATCAGATGTGAGAAATGTTTGCCCTACCAATTGGCATGTTCCAACTGAACCGGAATGGCAAACACTAATTGATAATCTTGGAGGATTTGAATTTGCAGGTGCCTTTATGAAATCAGAAGGGACACAATACTGGACTTTCAATGACATCTATCCTTTTGCCCCAGGAAATAACTCGTCAGGGTTTTCTGGACTTCCTGCCGGCACCCGCGATGGATTGGGCTTCTTTCTGAATGAAGGTTTTGTTGCTGCCTTTTGGTCCTCCACAGATTTTGGAAGTGGCGAAGGCTTATCAACTTACCTTGATTCAAGTAGTGATTGGTCAGAATCTCAGGGTTTAAATGGGCATATAAATGGACTCTCAATAAGATGCGTGCAAGATTGACGATTTGAATTAAATTGTAACTTTCTGTTAATACCATTTGTTTAAGAATAATATGCAATCAAAATAATAAATAAGCACATCGCGCCTTACAAAAATGCTCGAATCTTAATAGATTTGAAAAAAGGCTTTCTACAGGCAGTCCTCCTGCTAATAAGAGCGGTGATTTTGGTATCGCATCCTAAATTAGAGTCCCTTCGGAAAATTTCGAAGGGATTTTTTTTTGAAATAGTGTAAGCTTTCTCCTAACAACACCCACCACCATCGTAAAAATACGTGGACGCAGAAATAAATATATCCTCTCTTTTTAAATCGGAAAGTGCTTGCGCCGTTTTATCACAAATCGCAATTGGTTGATTCAATAACAAAGTATGTCCTTTTTGATCATCGAATAAAGTTTCATCACCGTAATAAATGGCTGTTTTACCTGTAAATACACAAGGACCATCACTTGGCCTTGGATCTTTGATAGCACATACTTCAACGCTTTCTAAATAAATTAATTCAGTTGTATCGTAATGTTTTGGGTCTAACACCCTATAAGGTCGTTTAGCTCGGATTTCCACTGTACCAAAACCAATATCAGTTATCATTTGAATATATTCGTTTAGTGGAAGCGAACCACTCAAGCATAATGCTCTTAAACGTTCGTCTTGTTTTAATGATTCAGGCATCGGATCTTCTGTCACTGGATCAGATAAAACTAGGCGACCATTCGGTTTCAATACTCTATAGATTTCAGTTAATGCTTTTTTTAAGTCTTCCTTATCGAAAATATTAAACAGGCAATTTTGAGCGGCAATGTCAATCGAATTATCGGCAATTGGAAGTTCTAAAGCCGATCCTTTTCTAATATCAACGAATTCACTTTTAAACCAAGGATTGGTTGTTTCTGCTTCCTTTAAGTTAGCGTTGCATGCGTCAATCATTTCGTCCACAACATCTACACCGATAACACCGTGTTTTTTTCTACTGAAATAAGCGAATTGAAAAACTTCCATTCCTCCACCAACACCAACATAAAGCACCGTTGGGTCATTTACAAGATCTCTCGGATTGACAGTGCTTCCACAACCGTAATTCATTTCTAACATGATTTTTGGCATCACTAATCCTGGAAGTGCCCAAACTGGAGTAGTTGTACAACACAATCCTACGTCAGGTTTTAATGCTGCTTCCTTGTAAACATTGGCTGTTGTTTCTAAATATGATTTCATCTATTGGTTTGGAGTTTGTTGATAGAATAGGGTAATTCCAGTTTTTTCTTGATATGATTTTAAATCGTTAAAATTATCAATGTCGTTGAGTTTATCTAATAGAAATACCGTTTTATTTTGTTGTTTTATGGTGTCAATTGTTGTTTGAAAGACTTGGCTATTGCTCCATTCTTTATTCAGAAAAAGTGAATCAGATAATTCATTGAGTCCAAGTAAATAATATCCACCGTCAGTTGCTGGACCAAGAACATAATCGAAAGAAATTAAGGATTCAAATGCTTTATGTATTAATTCACGTGTTAGTTCCAAACAATCTGTTCCAATAATTACAACCTGATCGTAGCCCAAAGATTTTAGTTCTCTAAAAGCAGTGTGCATTTTAGCTCCTAAGTCATTACCCGTTTGCACGTGACTTTGCCAATTTTGAAAAATAGTTGGTTCAATAAAATCAGAGAAATACAAATGAACATCAGCGTCACTACTTGAAAGAACGTTATGGGTGAAATCAATCATTTGAGAATAACATTCCAATGCAGCTTCCTCACCAATAGATTCAGCAAGCCTTGTTTTAACTTTACCAAGAGTCCTGTTTTTCTGAAATACGATGAGTGCTTTTTTCATTTAAACCAATGTTCCTCCACAACCTGAGCCTGAGCCAGCAGTGCAACCGTAGCAATGTTGATTTAAGATAATTGCTCGTTTTTGCAAAACGGATTCATTGAAATCAGTAATGTGTTTTACCGAGCCTATTTTTAAATCCAGCATTTGATTGAAATCACAATCGTATAAATATCCATCCCAACCAACTGAAAGTGTATTGCGACACATTAATTCCTCTGGAGCATTTGGGTTAAATGTATCAACCAATTTTTGCATGTAGTTCTCGTAGTTTCCTGATTTATCAAGATAATCTAAAAAACGACTAATTGGCATATTTGTAATCGTAAACAATTGATTGAACTCAACGTCAAAATCCTCTTTCAACCTTTTTTTATAATCTATTTCAAGGGCTTGTTGGCTTGGAGGCAAAGAGATTCCTGTTGGATTATAAACCAATTGAAGTTTCAATCCGGTTCCTTCTTTTCCATATCCAACGTCGTTTAACATTTTCAACGCTTTGATGCTTTTTGCAAAAACGCCAGTTCCTCTTTGACTATCCGTATTCTTTTCGGTATAACACGGCAAGGAAGAAATCACTTCAACATTATTTATTTTGAAGAAATTGGGTAGGTCGTTATACTTTTTATTTGCTACGATTATTGTCAAATTACATCGAACAATAATTTTTACTTTTAGCTTTGAAAGCTCACTCACAAACCATCTGAAATTTGGATTCATTTCAGGCGCTCCTCCAGTTAAATCAACAGTTTTAGCATTCGAGTTTTGAATGGCTAAAAGACAGGCTTTCAGTGTGTCGAGCGTCATTATTTCTTTGCGATCTGGACCGGCATCAACATGGCAATGATCACATACTTGATTACACATTTTACCCAAATTGATTTGAATTATCTCTAATTCTTTTGGATGTAACGGGAAATAATTAAGACTCGAAAGTTTATCAGTGAAAGGAATAATTCCGTCCTTTTGAAAATAAGACACTTGATTGATAGATTCGCTAAATTCGTTTCCTTTGGAGTGTAAAGTCTTTAACATATTTAGTGTTTCTTCAAAAAAATGATTTTGTCAAAGATAATAAACAATGACTTTTGACAAAGCTACAATTCAAATCGAAAATTAATTCGTCTTCATCAATTTTGTTTGAAATTCTTCTTTTAACGTTTGAATCTTCAACAAATAAATTCCTTCTATAAAATCAGCAGTTGGAATTGAAATTGTTGTTTCATTATCAAATGATTTTCCTTGTGATTCATATACCACTTCACCAATTAAAGACGTCAATATCACTTTATATTCACCTTTTATCGAATTAGATTTTACTTCCCAGTTATTCGTTGAAGGATTTGGATAAACCTGTAAATCATCATTTCCAGAAAGTGAAACTTCATCAATTCCAATGCTACTACTAACTATAAATGAACCCATCATTCCATCATCTTCATGGTGTAATAAGTGACAGTGATACATGTACGGAACCATGTTGTCTTCAAACGTGATGAATTTTGTAATGAATTTCACACTGTCATGTGGCATTACTAAAACTACATCTTTCCATCCTTGTTCGCTTATAACAGGAGGAAGTCCATTTTTTTCAATGATATTAAATTGTATGTCATGAATATGAAATGGATGCGCGATGTGTGTTTTGTTGTGCAATGTCCAGATTTCAGTTGAATTTAAGGGAACGTAAATATTATTTACCATCATGTCGAAAACCTCCCCATTGATACCAAAAGGCCCCTCTGCTAAGTTAGGAACATCAATTGGTAATAAGCGTATCGTATCTAGTACTAAAGACCTGTTTACGTCTGCATTTACAGCAAAATAGGGAGTGTATGGAACTAAAGTTGAAGGAATTGTCGTAACTGGACTAGCAGTTGGAGCAATAACATTTATCGCTAAAAGTTCGTAATCAGCACCATTTAATGGATTATCATCATACATGTCTATAACATCCGGAACGATTCCAACAGCAGGAGCGCCAAAAATTCCATTTGTCATTTCTGATCCGTAACACATCAATTGGAAAGATTGACCATTCATTGTTGTTAAATCAACTAATATTTCGGCTCTTTCTCCTGGAGCCAAAAGCAAACGAGTTAAAGGGTTTGGTGTTTCTACCAATCCGCCATCAGTTGCAATTTGATAAAAAGTCATTCCATTTGAAAATCCATAATTGAATGAACGCATACTACTCCCGTTTAACATTCTAAAGCGAATTACTTGTGCTGGAGCATCGTAAAAAGCATCAATAGTTCCATTAACCATTATTGATGTATCCATATGGTCAGCAATGGCAATTTGTTGTAAAACATCAAATGCTTTTGATTGTGTGATCAATGGAATATCATCCACACCATAGGTTTGTGGTAAACCTAAACTTTGTTCCACTGCATCATGAATAATAAACATTCCTGCCAATCCTTTACCAACATGTAATTCTGTTTTTCCTTCTCCATGTGGGTGATACCAAAATGTTCCTGCGTTATTAAGTATTTCAAACGAAGGACTCCAAGTTGTACCAGCGGCAATACTTTGATGCGGCCCTCCATCATTACTTGGTGAAACATGTAAACCATGCCAATGCATCGTTGTTGCAACTGTTAATCCGTTGTTGACATTCAAAGTCACAATATCACCTTTGTTTACAATAATTGTTGGAGACAAAAAAGGACCATTTATTCCATAGGTAGGAGTTGGATTTCCTGGATATAAATTTTGAGTACCTGTCTGAACGTCCAAATTGAAGGTTGTTCCAGTTAATGATGGAGGAATAAATAACGGATTTTGCCCATAAACTGATTGAGCTAAGAAAAAGACAAATAGGATTTTAGAGAATATCAATAATTTCATTCTGAAAGTGTTATTTTTTGAGAAAAGACAGATGTTTCGCCGACTAATTTGATAAAATAGATCGATGGTGTTAAAAGAGGCAATAGAATAATTTTTTCTGTGTTTAATTCTGTTTGATATTCGACTTGACCAATTGAATTATAAATGATAAGCTTTCTAAAATCATCTGTTAATTCTTCTAAATGAAGTTGATTTTTGTAAACCCAGACATATGGTTCAGTAGAAGTTAATGAATTAATTCCCAAAGCTGTAGCGTTAATTATCCAAGTAAGTGTGTCAACTTGTAAAAGAGTATTTTCTTCAGAAATCGTATATCTTATTATCGCTGTTCCTTCAGTTATGTGAGGTGTACAATGTATTAACATTAAAGCATCATCACCAGGTAAAACAGGTAAAGTTGTTCCAAAATCAACCAGTGAGGTGTAACAAAAACTATTATCACAAATGTTTGCTTCCCAACCAAAAGGCATTATTACTTCTAACTTATTCCAGTTAAAATGTAAGGTGTCATTATTCGGGTGAATTTGAGTTATATTCATCGTCACTTGTGCATCCAAACTGGTGTTCGCAGTCAAGGTGTCATTTGGAGAATGGTAATAGTTTTGACTGTAACAACAACTATATGATGCACTACTTATAGCCAATAAAATAAACCAAGTTTTGACCATTTAGCGAATTATAGAAATTTTTCTAGTTTCAATACTTCCATTTAATGAAATATTCAAGAGATAATTTCCATTAGCTAAAGAAGTTGTATTCACGTTACGTTCGATTATTCCTTTTTCTACAGATTCCGTATTACTTGAAACTACTATGTTTCCTAATAAATCACTGATAGTATAAGAAAAATCAGATACGTTTTCGTTAGTAAAGTTTAATGTGACAACAACATTACTTGGATTTGGATATACTGTTAAGGAACTTTTAGTGTTATTCAAATCATTTAATCCAGCAACACAACTCATGTTTAGTATTATATCTCTCATCGTTGTTGTATCAGAAGTAACAAAGTTTTGAGTCGACCATAAAATATCGTGGTTTGTTCCACCAACTAAAACTACAGTTGGCATCCCAAATCCGCCGTAATTAGCAAGTTGTTCTTCACCATTTCCAGCCATAGGAACGAAGAATGGAAGATTATTCGAGGTTACCCATCCTGCAGTGTATGAGCAAGTGGTACTATTTTGATAGGAGTAAGCATAACCTTTAACCATTCCAGGACAATTTTCATTGATATTATCCGCCATAGCTTGAATTTTTTGAGCTGGTGGCAGACAAGCACCACAACTTGGCATGTAATAAAATAAAACAACTGCTTGACCAGCATCTAAATCTGCAAAAAGATGTTGTGGATTTCCATTACAATCGTCAGCTTGAAAATCCATCGCTTGAGCGAAAGAAGTCGTTGAAAAACTGAATGAGATAAGCGAAATGAATAGTAAAGAGTATATTGTTTTCATATATATATAATTTTAGTTTTAATTAGAAACAAATTTAACCTAATATTTGTTCATCATCAAATTAAAAATACTCTTTATATTGGTTTCTTAACACGTAAAAAATTAGTTTATTTTTTCCCAAAAACGCAACGTGTCGCCGAAAAAACTTCCTTTCATTTCAAACGATTCAGGAATTTGATTTTCGGCTGTCCAATAAGTTGCTAGGCGAGTGCCAATTTCTTTTTTGGCAAGTTCGTCACGAACATAGGTTGTAAACACGTCATAATCACTATCACTAATTGAAACGCTTTGATCCATTCGAGCTGATTTGTCATGTGTTTCCAAAAAAGGATTGAAAATGTAAAATGCGTTAAATGTTTTAAAGTCGATATCCAAAATATTTGCATTAATAAACGAAACATTCGGTATTACGAATGTATTTGCGCATTCTTGGGCAATGTCAGAAAGGTATTTTCTATGTTCAACACCTGTATAATGTGCCTTCGTGCAAGTTGCTCCTACAAGACAAAATTTACCTGTTCCAGATCCTATATCTAAAATCTCTATCTCCTCATCATTTGCAAGAAATTGAGCAGCTTTTTGGGATAAAAAAACGGAAGTAAAATGTCTATTAGAATGCTCCCGAACATCTTCAGGATAAATAGCATCAAACTCTTCGTCACTGATGGATATTTTTGCTCTTAGTTTATCGATTGCCATTGAATGAAGGTATTCTATTATTTTTTCTTGATATTTTTCAAGATTTGCTTGTATTCTTTATTCTTCTTGAGGTATTTTAGTTCAAGATCTTTTTTGAGACCTTTATATGTAAACAATTCAGGTGCGTTTTCGATCCCAATCTTTAAGTATTTGACTGCCGATTCACTTTCTTTTAGTAGAGCATAATCTCGCACGATTTCTATATAAATATTCGGGTCAATGTTGTATTGTTCAAGATAGATCAGGTAGAATAAAATTGAATTCTGATAGTCTTTATTTTCTTTATAAAAGATGCCTAATCCTTTTGAATAAATAGATTCCCATGGATTTATTTCATAGGCTTTTAAATAACACGAAATAGCACCTTCCAAATTGCCTTCATAGTATTCAAGATTTCCTTTTCTATTATAGGTTATTGAATACTCGGGATCAATTGAAAGCGAATAATTGTAAACCATCATTGCTGTATCTCTATGACCAAGTTGCATATATGTGTCGCCTAAACCATTCCACATGTCTGTATTTAAAGAATCCAATGTGTAGGACATGTTGTAATAAGTAATTGCCACATCATAAATTTCCAGGCTGTATAAATAATCAGCTAAATACCTATAAGAATAAGGATTTGTGACATCTGTCATAATCATTTTTAACATGTAAAATTCGAGCGAATCTTGAGACACATAGTTTTCTACATGATATTTCAATGCTCCGGCATATGCATCGATATACGTACTATCAACATGATAAGCTGTGTGATAACAATTTAATGCTTGTTCTTTATTCCCTTGTTTACTCAATAAATCTCCTTTTAAAGTTAAGAGTTCAGGGTCATTATTATCACGGCTTAACCCTTCATTGATATATAAAAGTGCAGAATCCAGTAAATTTATTCTCCCAAATTCACTTGCAATAAAAGTGTAAGTTCTAGAATAGTTGGGATCAAGATCAATAGATTTTTTATAATAAGTTAAAGCTGAATCACTTTGATTAAGAATACTGTATATTATACCAATATTGGAATTGGGATAAATCCAATTAGGGGCTAATTCATGTCCATGTCTAAAAGTACTCATGGCTTCTTTATACTGATGCAATACTTGATGATAAATTCCTTTAATGTTATATAAGTATGCTGCATTTGGATTTAAAACGATAGCACTATCAATACATGCCTTTCCATAAATTAAATCACCTGTTTTTTGAGATCTGTAAAATGAATGCCCTTTAAGAAATAGTAAATTTGCTTCAACTGCATTTTTATTGAATTCATAAGCAGGAGAGAGTTTTTTATATAAAACCAAATCTTCATAAGGTTTCATAAAGTATTCTTTTGTATACACTTTGTAATTCAAAGATGCATCAAGATATCCATTAATTACTTTATTTACCGAATTGAGTAAGAAATTACAATAAACACTATTGATTTCATTTTTAAGGTTTTGAGGAATAGCAATGTCGTTTGTAAGAATCAAATAAGAATCATAAGCACTTTCTACTCCCGATAATTTGTCTGATTTACATCGATTTATAAATTCGGTAAAATTTTTTTCTTTTCCAATAGCGGTCAATGACGAAGAAAGATTAATCCCTTTACCACGAGCAGCTGTTAGGTCATTTACTTTGACTCTATTTTTCAATTCTTTCTCCAATTTTTCCTTTTGAATTGGATCAATATAATTTAAAACTTGATTTTCACAGTTTACTATTGAACATCCGAATTGTGGTGATTGTTCAGATATAGATGTAAATTCTCCTTTTGTGTCTAACTCTACATTATCCACAACATACCGATCAATTTCTTTTTTTGTTATTTTTCCATCAAAAGGTGGCAAATCAGCCATACCTATTAAACCATTGACCAAATGATAAGAGAATAATCCTCTTCCTCCTCCATAAACCTTACTTTCAAAAGAAACTTGATCTGCAGAACAAGAACTCATTCTCAATTCCCCAGCATCCTCTTCCATAATTTTTTTAAAAATTGCTTGTTTCCCTTCTTCACCACCCGCAAGTTCATTCGATCTGCAAGCATCCATAATAAAGACGATTTGGATTCCTTCCAAAGTCATTCTACGAATGATTTTTTTTAAGTTGTCAATCTCAAGAACTGTTAAGCCATACAAATAGTGATTTTTTTCTTTACCACCACGACTAGGTGGTGCATCATATGGAAGTAAATAGGAAAGTTCTGAATCTATAGCATCACCATGTCCGGAAAAATAAATGTAAAATATATCACCACTTTTCAGCTTCATTTTAAAATCTATTAGCTTGATAAGAATAGAGGAAGCAGTAGCTTGTTCGTTAAAAAGTGTATCTATGTTTTCAGGTTTTGCGTTTCCGTTGTTGCTATTGACAAGGTAATTATAAAAGACCCTACCATCGTCGTCAGCAAACTCCAAAGGAGAGTATGTGTCTGGAAATTGATATTCAGAAACTCCAACAATCAACGCATAAATATTTACTGGATTTAATTTCATTTTCTGTCCACCAGCCCCATTTTGTTGGGCATATAAAGCTGTGGTTGTCAAAAGACAAAAAAAGAGAATTGACAAAAATGTTGAGGTATATTTTTTCACTGAACAATTTTTAACAAAAATATGATTTAATTTCAAGTGAAAGATTAATTAATAGGAGTATTTAACTTCTTGAAATTTACTGAATTCGAAAACAAATTGATTGTTTTTTGTACAAACTTATAATAGCGTTATATCGATGTTGTCAAAATAGTTAAAACCTCTTTAATGTTCATTTTAGTCGCTTCGTCTAACTTCCCGTCAGAATAGTGTTCACCAAAATTCCCTAAAGAGTATTGTCCAACAATCTTCGCGCCTCGATAAGGCATAATAGCAACCAAATGATCTAAAGCACTAATACCACCTCTTGCTCCTGGAGCTGCAGTCATAAACACAGTGGGTTTATCGTCGAATATTTTTTGTTCAACTCTTGATAACCAGTCAAATGTGTTTTTCAGTAATGCAGTCATTGATCCATTATGCTCAGGCGTTGCAACGATGAATCCATCTGCTTGTTTCATTTTTTCTTTCAACGTTATCATTGAAGTTGGAATCCCGGATTCCTTCTCTAGATCAATTCCATATATTGGAGCAGGATAATCTCTTAAATTCAACACCTCAACTTGATGAATTTCGATTAATTCCGCAATTGCATGCATTAACTTTTGATTGATCGATTGCTCGCTATTACTTCCAGAAAAAGCTATTATTTTGCCCATTTAGTTCTAAATTTTATGCTTGTGTGGATTGAAATCTCCATTGTTCGATAAAATTAAGAATTAATTTTTAAAATCTCGAGGCGCTTTTATTCGGTAATAGTTTTATCTCAACTTATTTTGTAAAGAATTCCAACCTCCACCGTTGTGTACATCAAATCCTTTTGCTTTTAACATACTTTTTGCAGATCCGCTGCGCATTCCAGAAGCACAACATGTAATAACAGGTTTCTCTTTCTTCAACTTAGCGATGTTTTTATCCAAAACTTGTAATGGAATATTAACTGATCCTTTAATGTGTCCTCCTTGATATTCAGCTGGTGTGCGAACATCAACAATCATGGCTCCTTGTTTTACCATTTCCTTCAAATCTACTTTTGGTCCACCACCAAATATATTGCTTAAAAATCCCATTATGCTTGTAATTTATAATTAACGTCCATCCATGAACCTCCATTTTCACAATCTATTCCTTGCGCTTTGAAATAGCCAGCTGCCTGACCACTTCTCCCGCCACTTGCACAACAAAAAATAATTGGTTGTTTTAGTTCCTTTAATTCATCAGCTCTGTCAACAATCTCTTGAAGCG
>VFKM01000200.1 GCA_009885545.1 Flavobacteriales bacterium | reverse complement strand
GCTTGCTTATCTGAAAGCATGTTCAATGTTTCGATTTCTTCTTCTGTATCTTCTGTTTTTACAACAGCGTGACGGTGAGAAAATGTTCCTCGTTCAACATCTTGTCCTGAAATACGAACTGGATGACCTTCTACTAATAATGTTGCATATGCTAACATTTCAGCAGAACCCCAATCTAATTTGTCTGTTTTTATTGCGTTTAAACGATCTTCAAAGATTTTAGCAATTTTTCTAAAATATTTTTTCCCTTCTGGTAAAGTCGAAAGCTTAATTCCTAGCTCAAGCAATTTCTTTTTGTCAATGCCGGTTTCAGGAGATTTTTCAAAATCAATTGATTTCCCATGACGGAAACCTTCCCAAGTTTGGCTTAAGAAATCGTAAACAAGTGCCTTTTCATTTTGATGCGAAATATCAAATTCAAGTTCTAAATAGTCGTTGTAATCTGATTCAACTTGTTTTGCTTCAGCACTTGTCATCACACCTTCAGCTTCCAATTGAGAAAAATAAATTTCTTTTGGATTTGGATGCTTTGCTATTAAATTATACAAATGCGGCTGCGTAAATTTAGGCTCATCACCTTCATTATGGCCGTATTTTCTGTAGCAAAGTAAATCGATAAAAATATCACGGTTGAATTTTTGACGGTATTCCATCGCAATTTCAATTGTTTGAACAACAGCTTCAATGTCATCTCCATTCACATGGAAAACAGGGCAAAGTGTCGTTTTAGCAACATCCGTGCAATAAGTTGATGATCTTCCATCCAAATAATTAGTTGTAAATCCTACTTGATTGTTTACAACAATGTGCACAGTTCCACCAGCTCTATAACCATCTAGTTGTGCCATTTGAATTGTTTCGTAAACAATTCCTTGACCTGCAATTGCAGCATCACCATGGATTAAAACAGGACAAATTTTACTTTCATCGTGAAGGACATGATCAACTTTCGCTCTTGCAATTCCTTCAACAACTGTATTTACCGCTTCTAAATGCGAAGGGTTCGGAGACAATGTCAACCCTATTTGTTTCCCATTTGCTAACTTTACATGAGAAGTAAAGCCTTGATGATATTTAACATCACCATCAAAATATTCGATTGAATCGAACTCTTTCCCTTCAAATTCAGCAAAGATATCTTTTGGTCTTTTTTCGAAAATATTGGTTAGTGTATTTAACCTTCCTCGGTGCGACATTCCCATCACGAAATATTCAACACCCAAATCAGAACCTTTTTGAACCAAAGCATCCAGAGCTGGAATCAATGCTTCACCACCTTCAATCGAAAAACGTTTTTGACCAACGAATTTTTTACCTAAAAAAGCTTCAAAGTTGGATGCTTGATTTAGTTTTTTGTAAATATTTAATTTACGCGCTTTATCAAAAACAGGGCGATTTTTAATCTCAATTTTATTTTTGAACCAATCAATTCTATCTGGATCGCGCATATAAACATATTCGATTCCAATTGATTGACAATAAGTCAATTCTAAATGATGAATAATATCACCTAAAGAAGCAGCGCCAATTCCAATCTCTTCACCAGCTTGGAAAACGGTATTAATATCAGAAACATCTAATCCGAAATTTTCAATATCTAAAGTAGGTGAGTATTTTCTGCGTTCGCGAACAGGATTTGTCTTTGTAAATAAATGACCACGGTTTCTATACCCATTAATCAAATTAATTACTTTGAATTCTTTTTGAAAATTTTCAGGGATTTCTCCTCCATCTTCATAATTTGTTCTAGCGAAATCGAAGCCTTCAAAGAATTTCTTCCAGCCAATATCAACACTTTCAGGGTCTTGCTGATACATTTTGTAGAGATGATCGATAGCCGTCACGTCTGCATTCCCAACATAAGATACTTTATCCATGGTATTTTTTACTCATTTATGGAATAACAAATTTAGACAAATTCCCCAATGGAAGCCCTTAAAAAGTTGAAATAATTTGCTTAAAAAAGCGGATGAAAGTTGAAATATTTATAGAAAAGACCAAAAAAGCACTTGTAAGAGGGGAACTTTTTTCTTAAATTCATGAGAGTAAGTTTAATAATGCAACAATGAATGAACAAACAATACACGAAAAAATACACACGATTAGAGGTCTAAAGGTCATGATGGATTATGATTTGGCTGAGTTGTATGACACAGAAACACGCATATTAAAACAGAGTGTCCGACGAAATATCAATCGGTTCCCAATAGATTTCATGTTTATTCTAACCCAGGAAGAATATTCGTTTCTAAGATCACAATTTGTGACCTTAGAAGGTGGAAGAGGAAGATATTCTAAATTTTTACCATTTGCATTTACTGAACAAGGTGTTGCTATGTTAAGTTCTGTTCTTCATTCAGAAAAGGCTGTTGCAATAAACATTTCAATTATGCGAACGTTTGTAAGTATTAGACAATACGCACTTTCTTATCAAGAATTGAATGAAAAGTTAAAAGAATTGGATGGTAAGTTTTCAGATGTTTATGCTGCTATAAATTTTCTATTAGAAAAAGACAAAAAGCAACAAAATCAGGATGTAAGACAAAAAATTGGGTTTAATACCAAGTCATCTATTATTTTGCCGTGATAATTTTATTGGTATTATGCCGATATAGTGCGCTATCGATATCTATCGGTAAGCAAAACTCAATCGGTATAAGAACTAAATTTCATTCTCAAATAAACTTTATAAGCTTCACGATAAAGTATTTTATGAGATAACTCTTGTAAAAAATTGGGTTGAGTAGTTAAGTGAAGAAAGTCTTTTTCAGCAACATCAATCGTATAAAGTAATTGCATTAACCTTGTTTCACCCTGCTTCATAATATCGGCAAGTTGATCTGCTATTTGAATTTCAATTTCTTCCTTAGAAAACGGGTCAATTTCAAATGAATCAGAGAAAAACAAATTGAATTTTGCGAAATCCTTGATGATTTGCTGTTGTGTTTTTAAAACGAATACTTCATTATTGAAATAATTTTTAAGCTCAGCATAACTTTTCAAATCTTCCATATGAATTAAGCAATTAGCAATTATTTCAATGTATTCCACCGCCAGCCTCAAATCCTTTTTCAGGAAACATAAAGCTTAATTTTCCATCTTCATCTTCTGCCATTAAAATCATTCCTTTTGATTCAATTCCTTTGATTTTTCTTGGGGCTAAATTGATCAAAACCTGAACTGTTTTACCAATGATTTCTTCTGGCGAATAATGCTCAGCAATACCTGAAACGATTGTTCTTTTATCCAATCCTGTATCAACAAGTAATTTCAATAATTTATCTGCTTTTTCAACTTTTTCGGCCTCAAGGATAGTTCCTAAACGAATATCCATTTTTGTGAAATCATCAAATGTTACTTCGTCTTTTTGGGCGTCAAATTTTGATTCCATACTATCTGTATTTTTCAATTTGTTCACTTCTTCTTCAACCAATGAATCTTCTATTTTTTGGAATAAGATTTCTGGTGTATTTGTTTGATCTCCATCTTTCATTAAGTCAGCGCTTCCAGCATCTTCCCAATTCGTGGTTTTGAAATTCAAGAAATTCGATAATTTAGCAGCTGTCGTTGGTAAAAATGGTTGCAATACAATGCTCAAATTGGCAGTGATTTGTAGGGCAATATTCATTACTGTTTCCACTCGTTTCGGGTCAACTTTTACCACTTTCCATGGTTCTTGGTCTGCCAAATATTTATTCCCAAGTCGGGCGAGATTCATTGCTTCAGCTTGCGCATCACGCAATTTGTATGCATAAACGAGTTTGCTAATTCGTTTAGGAATTTCGTTTATTTCAGCCAAAACGAGTTGATCTTCTTCTGTCAACTCTCCTCTTTCAGGCACTTTTCCTTCGTAATATTTTTGGGTTAAAACCAAAGCTCGATTCACAAAATTCCCAAGAATATCTGCTAATTCACTATTAATACGTGTTTGATATTCTTTCCAAGTAAATTCAGAATCTTTTGTTTCAGGTGCGATAGAGGTCAAAACATATTTCAATTCATCTTCTCTTCCTGGATAGGCTGCTATATATTCGTGCAACCAAACGGCCCAATTTCTAGAAGTAGAAAATTTATCCCCTTCTAAATTTAAAAATTCATATGCTGGAACATTGTCTGGCAAAATTAAATCTCCGTGATCTTTTAAAATTATTGGAAAAATAACAGCGTGAAAAACAATGTTATCTTTCCCAATGAAATGAATCAGTTTTCGATCACCAGTCCAATAATCTTCCCAGTTTTTATTGTTGTCAAGTGCATATTGTTTTGTCGCTGAAATGTAACCAATTGGTGCATCCAACCATACGTATAACACTTTTCCTTCGGCATTTGGAAGTGGAACTTTTACTCCCCAATCCAAATCACGCGTCATTGCTCTGGAATGTAAACCTCCATCAATCCATGACATACATTGTCCAATTACTTGATTTCTCCAAGGTTTTGGGTCGTGTTGTTGAACGCCGTCTAGTTTCCCTTCTTTAATCCAATCTCTTAACCAATCTTCGTGATTTGCCATAGGCAAATACCAATGTGAAGTGGTTCTTAAAACTGGTGTTTTTCCGCTTAATGTAGAAGTTGGATTAATCAATTCTGTTGGACTTAAATCACTACCACATTTTTCACATTGATCACCATATGCGCTCGGATTTTGACACTTCGGACATTCACCTGTAATGTATCGATCCGCTAAAAATTGTTCGTATTCTTCGTCGTAATATTGTTCAGATGTTTCTTCTGTAAATTTCCCTTTTTCGTATAGTTTTAAAAAGAAATCTTGTGAAGTTTTATGATGAATTTCAGATGATGTTCTATGAAAAATATCAAACGAAATATTGAAATCTGTAAAAGCTTTACTTATGATTGAATTGTATTTATCAACTATTTCTTGAGGAGTAATTCCCTCTTTTTTTGCGCGTAAAGTAATTGCAGCGCCATGTTCATCACTTCCACAAATAAAAGCCACATCGTGATTATTCATACGTAAAAAGCGTACAAAAATATCAGCAGGAAGATAAACGCCTGCAACATGACCTAAATGTAAAGGTCCATTTGCATAAGGAAGTGCTGCGGTAACGGTATATTTAGCTTTTGACATCTAGATAGTTCAATTGAAAAAGCAAAGATACAGAGAATTCAGGATTTAGAATTCAGGATTTCTAAAGATTGTTAATTGTGTAAGGAAATATCAATTATATTTTACAATCTAATTGCACTTCTTTTTCAATAAATCGTATATCGAATGTTTCCAATTCCACTAAAATAGGATTGTAAACTTCTGGTTGAATAGGAAGTGTGACTCCTAATGTTGTTAAATCACCATTCAAAATCATTTTAGATGCAATTGCAACTGGTAAACCAACGGTATTTGACATTGATGTGAATGTATGATCTTCGCCAATATTTACCATAGACGAAGTTATAGAGTGATGTTCTCCATGAAATTCATATTCAAATTCATGGTACATTACAAGCATGTCTTTATCAGCAGGTTCTAAAACCCATTTCCCAACAAGGATTTTTTCTAACATCTGAGCAGGTGAAGCGTCACATACTCCTAGTGGAGTAGTACTTTCAAAAATCCCTAACCATTCAAATTTCTCATAAAGATCCTGTCGGTCTTCTCTCAGAAAATCTTTGAATTTGTCTTCAACAGATCGATAAGGTCTATAAGGTAAAAATGCATTTAGGAATGATCTTGGAGTTAAAAATTCGGAATTTTCCATTTTATAAGAATCATCTGTCATTCCTAATTCAATAAATACATTCCATGCTTGACAAAAACCTGGTCGACGCAATGTCCCTCTGAAAATTGTTGGTATCGTTTCTAAGCCATAAGTCTTTCTGTAGGAAAGTGAATCACGATTAGCATAACCATCAAATTCTCCATATCCTTCTATTCCAGTTGTGAATAGTCTACCAAATAGCCTATTGTATGGGACATATTTATATTCATTGTGATCAATAAAACAAGATGCTCCTCCTTGACCAGCAAGCACAACATTTCTTGGGTTCCATGTAAATTTGTAATTCCAAGGGTTATTATCACTTTCAGGAGCCATTAATCCACCACAAAAAGATTTGAATGAAGTAACCGTTGCTCCTTTAGCTTGAATTGCATGAATGATTTTCATGGCACTCATGTGATCAATTCCTGGATCAACACCGATTTCATTCATGATGATAATTCCAGCAGCTTTTGCCTCTTCATCTAATTCTCTCATCTCTTCAGAAATATAAGAAGGGGTGATGAGATTGGTTTTTAGAGCTATACAATCCTTTGCTACATCAACATGAAAACGAGCTGGAAGCATCGAAATTACAAGATCAGATTTTTCAATTTCGGGTCTTCTTTCTGCAGAATCTAATGCATTAAAAGATAACGCAATTCCATTGTCATGACCGTTAAGTTTTCTATTAACAAGATTTATATCTTGATCGACAATTCTGATTTTCCAATTGTATATTTTAGAATTATCTAATAAATAGCGAATCAAAGACGAAGCTGAGAGTCCAGCACCAAGAATTAAAATTGTTTTCATATTTATATTAACTTAACATGGCAAATGTACTGATTGCATTTAAAAGAAAGGGCGTTAGAATCTGTATATTTTAATAAGTTTTTGTTGAATTGTTAACAATTTAAACCTTTTAAAGGTGTTGTTAATATTAACTTTAAATTTTCTATTTTTACATGCTAAATTTTATTGAATATGGGAAGAGCATTTGAATACCGAAGAGCAACCAAAGAAAAACGTTGGGACAAAATGTCCAAATTGTTTCCGAAATTAGGAAAAGCAATTACAATGGCAGCTAAAGAAGGTGGGGATGATCCTGGAACTAATGCTAAATTGAGAACTGCTATTCAGAATGCAAAGTCTGAAAATATGCCTAAAGATAATATCGAAGCAGCAGTAAAAAGAGCGGCTCAAAAAGACATAAGTTCGTTTACAGAAGTTTTGTACGAGGGGAAAGGCTTACATGGTGTATTAGTTATTGTTGAATGCGCTACAGATAATTCTACAAGAACAATTGCAAATGTTAAATCATATTTCAATAAATCTGGAGGAAGTGTTGTTCCAAATGGTCAATTAGAATTCATGTTTAACCGCAAGGCAGTTTTTGAGATCAATAAAACAGATTCTATTGATCCAGAGGAATTAGAATTGGAACTTATTGATGCTGGCTGCGAAGAAATTGAAGTAGTTGAAGATAAGATTTTTGTTTATGGGGATTACACTGCTTTTGGTACAATTTCAAAAGGATTAGAAGACTTAAATATAGAGGTTCAAAAATCGAACCTTCAAAGAATTCCAACGTCACCAATTGAATTAACCGAAGAACAATTGATGGATGTTGAGAAAATGCTTGATAAAATTGAAGATGATGATGATATTCAACAAGTTTTCACCAATATTGCATAAATGTCAATCTTTAACCATAAATTGAAATAAATTCAACCTTTTAGAGTTATTGTTGAGCAATAACACTTTTTATTATTTAATAATATGATTTTAACGTTACGAAAATTAGTTGTTTTATGTTTTTTGTTAGTAATAACAGGAGCGTGTTCGACTGAAAAAAATACGTTAGTAAGTCGTTCTTTTCATGGGTTAACTGCTCATTATAATGGTTATTTTAATGCGAATGAATTGATTAGCCAGTCAATGAATACGTATCGAGCCTCAAAACAAGAAGATTATTATTCAATTTTGCCGATTGATGCATTGCCAAATGAAGAGCAAGTGATAGGTTTATATCCTGCTATTGACACTGCAATTGTAAAATGTACAAAGGTCATTCAGCGCCATAGCATGCCAAGCAATGATAAGCCTTCTCAGAAAAAAGAAGAACACAATCGTTGGATAGATGAAAACTGGACAACTATTGGAATTGCAAATTTTTATAGAAGGGACTACGATGCAGCATTGAAAAGTTTCATGTTCGTTAAGAAATTTTATTCAAATGATCCATCTATATATGTTGGAGAATTATGGATGGCTAAAACCAATCTTGAATTGAACAAATTAACAGAGGCTGGATTTAATATTGCCAATTTGGAACAGGCAATTGAAAATCAAGAATCAAAAACTAAAGAATCGAAGAAACCTAAGAAAAAGGCTAGCAAAAAAGATAAAAAGGAAGCAACAATTGCTAAGGTTCCAAAGTCAATTCGATTCGATTTTGAAAAAACAAAAGCGGAATATGCGTTACGCAAACAAAATCCACAAGATGCAATTAAATATCTAGAAGAATCCTTGAAATTTGCTAAAAAGCAAACAGATAAATCACGTGTTCATTTCGTAATGGCTCAATTATACGAATCAATTGGTAACCGTGAAGCAGCAAAGGAACAATATAGTTTGACATTGAAATATACTGCTCCATATGAAATGCACTTTAATGCTCGTTTGAAAAGAGCTTTTATGGGTGGCGATGAAAAAGTGAAAAAGGAATTGTTGAAAATGTTACGTGACGCAAAGAATTCATCTTACAAAGATCAGATTTATTATGCATTAGCAGATATTGAACTTCAAAACAACAATAAACCCAAAGCAATTGATTATTTAACCCAATCTGCTTTCTATTCTGTATCGAACACCAGACAAAAAGGAATGTCTTATGAGAAATTAGGTAATATGTCTTTTGCAGATAGAAATTACATCAAAGCTCAAAAGTATTATGATTCGTGCGCTACAGTTATTGGGGATGACTATCCTAATGCTGAAGGAGTCCGAAATAAGGCAATTAAACTTGCTGATCTTGTTGCAGCAGTAGAAACAGCTAGTTTTGAGGACAGTGTTCAAAGAATTGCACAATTATCGGAAGAGGATCGAACTAAGTTTATTGAAAAAGTAATACTTCAAAAGAAAGCAGAAGAAGCAAATAGAAAGAAAAGAGAAGCTGAGCGTTTAAGAGAACTACAACAAAATCAAAATAATTTTGTCGATAATGGTGGAAGCGGTAATAAATGGTATTTTAATAATGCCAAAACGCGAAGCGACGGTTTCGACGAATTTCGTAAATTGTGGGGAACCAGAGAGAACGAAGATAATTGGCGTAGAACGGATAAAACTGTAGTTTTTGTGGATACTGAAGAAGAGAATGATACTTTATCAGTTGAGAACGAAATAGTTGAAAAAGTACAAGATACTTTAAGCGTGGAGTCATTGTTGACTGATATTCCTTTAACTGATTCGGCACTTAGTGCTTCAACTGGAAGAATGTTGGAAGCATTATATAATGCAGGAGTAATTTACAAAGAACAATTAAACGAAATTGACCTAGCAAAAACTCAATTTAATGCCGTTCGCGCTAAAAATAGCGAAGGACTTTTTGATTTGTCTTCTGCTTTTCAATTGTATAAAATCTATGATGGCTCAAATCCAGATGGCGCTTTGGAAAACAAAAATTATATTTTAGCCAAGTATCCTGATTCAGATTATGCGAATTATTTGAAAGATCCAGATTTCTTTGTGAAGAGGAAAGAGCGTGAAGCACTTGCTGAACAAGAATATATAGTAATATTAGAAAGATATAATAAAGGTATTTATTATCCTGTTTTAGCAAAAGCAGATTTGGTTATCGCTAATGAAAAGGACAATAAATTTAGAGCAAAATACATGTTGCTTAAAGCAATGTGTATTGGACAAACTACGGATAACAAGCAGGAATTATTACCAATATTAAATCAAATCATTTTAGAGTATCCAAAAACAGACGAAGAAACTCGAGCTAAGGAAATGATTGATATAATTCAAAACGGTTATTCAAAAAATGTAATTTCAGACTTCACTTCCAAATCTCCATATACATTTGATGACAAAATAGAACAATGGGTTATTGTATTTTTAGATAAGGATGAAAGCGCGACCACTGGAAAATCAAAAGTGTCTGATTTTAATAGAGAATATTTTAGCAGAGATAAATTGAAGGTAAGCTCAAAAATATATGGAGATGACCAGAGTATTATCTTAATTCAAGAATTTAAAGATGATATGAAAGCCGCTGAATTTGTTCGAACATTTAAGGCTACTCGTAAGTATTTATTGGATATGCAAAAATCAAAAATTTTAATTATCACTCAAGAAAATATGAGAATTCTGTTTGAAACAAAAAAGCTTGCAGAATATGAAATTTTTTATGACGAATACTATTAATGATGTTAAAGAGAAAAGAAAAAATTCAATTTGAGAGTCCTGATAGATTAAACCGAATCGTTGAAGGCACGAAAATTATTGGTGATTTAATTTCGGAATCAAATATCCGAATCGATGGAGAAGTTATTGGGAACATTACAACTTCATCTAAAGTTGTAATTGGTGAAAATGGTTTTTTAAAAGGTAATTTGAACTGTCACGAAGCCGATATAGAAGGAAAAGTTGAAGGGAAATTAGAAATTGAGGGAATATTAATTCTGCGTGAGCAAGCAAAAGTTAATGGTGATATAAACACTGTGAAACTCCACGTTGAAGAAGGAGCCTTTTTCTTAGGAGCTTGTAAGATGATTATGTCTGGTTCAAATAATATGATCGACGCGCCAAATTCAATGGCGGGAAAAGAATTGGATGACGTAATCTATTAATTACTTGGAACCAAACAATTCTAAAAAGAATCAATCAAAATTTGCGCGTTTTTCTAGTGTAGGCATCCAAATGGGTGTTGTTATAGCATTTTTCACGTGGCTGGGCACCTACTTGGATGAGAAGTACCAATCCAAAACTCCATGGTGGACAATTGGACTTTCTCTATTTGGTGTAATTACATCACTTGTAATTGTAATTAAAGAAGTTATTAAAATGGGTAAAGAAGATGAATAAAACAAAAACATATTCTGTACGATTTATTTCTTTAATGATCTTTTCTTTAGCTCTTTATTTGAGTTTGGTCTATTCCAATGTTTTAGTGATTGAAAAACAAACTTCATTATACATTGCTGCTACATGTGCTGGTATTTTTTTAATTGGAACACTTATAATTGCGCCAGGTTTAAATAAAAATGCAGAAGATTTTACACTTCGATTTTTGTTGTTAACAACAGTGCAGATGTTAATCGTTTTTTTCATCGTTGGAATAATGGCTTTTCAAAAGATAAATAATGTTAGAATTATTGGCTTTCATTTGTTGGCCATTGTAGTTGAACTTTTGATTCTCCAATCCTATCTTTTGGTTAAAATTAAGAATAGAAACAGCTAATTTACAGGTCTTAAAATGTGTTTCAGAATCGTTTTTTTTTCTTTTTTTTCCTGATTAATTCCTCTCAATCAAAATCTTAGATTTGTTGTTAATATTCTTTATTGTTTTAACTTGTTTTTTTATAAAGTTTACGTAACTTTGCCGAAAATTTGAGGATTTAAACAAGAAAAACATCTGAAATGTCATTAAAAAACAGATTAAACTTTTTATACATTATTCTTATCGCAATACTTCCATTGAGTGGCGTTTTTGCTTCGGAAAACAATAATTCTGAGGCAGGAAAAGAAGGCGAAAATCACCATAAAAAAGAGTTCAATGTTAGTGACATGATTATGCACCATATTAAGGATGCGCATGAATGGCATTTGTGGGGACCAGAGCACGGTGGTACTGCGGTTTATCTTCCTATTATTTTATTGGACAATGGTTTAAAGACTTTTTCTTCTAAGAATTTTTATGATGGAACACCTAAATCTGCAATTGATAAGAAAACGAAAGAATCGGTTGATTATATTGTAGGTGTTGGTCCTGCTGCAGAATATGCAATGGTGCACGAGAAAATCTACAAATTAAACAATGGTGAATTAGAATTTGAAGAAGGTCATGTTCACGGTAGCGTTAAGCCTTGGGATTTTTCTATTACTAAGAATGTATTATCATTGTTTTTCGGAGCAACATTGATATTGGTGATCATGTTTACTGTTGCTAAATTCTACAAGAAAAATGGTGCTGTTGCTCCAAAAGGGTTGGCTAAGTTTTTAGAGCCTTTAGTTGTTTTTGTTCGTGATGATATTGCTAAAGCAAATATTTCTGACGGCAAACACACAAAATATCTTCCTTACTTGTTGACAATTTTCTTCTTTATATTGTTTAACAATTTCCTAGGTTTAATTCCATTATTACCTGGAGGAGCCAATCTTACAGGAAATATTACTGTAACGTTATTCTTGTCAGCTTGTACATTAATTATTACTTTATTGTCTTCAAATAAAAATTACTGGAAACATATTTTTGCAACACCTGGAGTTCCAGTTGCTTTGTTGCCAATTATGATTCCGATTGAATTGGTTGGAATTTTCACAAAACCTTTTGCTTTAATGATACGTTTGTTCGCGAATATGACTGCGGGACACATTATCATTTTGGCGTTGATTTCTATCATATTTATAAACCAAAATGCAGCATGGGGAGCGTTATCTGTTCCTATGGCATTGTTTATATCTGTTTTAGAATTGTTGGTGGCTTTCTTACAAGCGTATCTGTTTGCGATGCTTTCTGCATTGTTTATCGGTGCAGCACTTGAAGAAGCTCATCATTAATAAATAGTAACTTTATAATACAAATAGTTATGTACGGAAGTATAGCAGCAATTGGAGCAGGTTTGGCAGTTCTAGGAGCAGGAATCGGAATCGGAAGAATCGGTGGATCTGCAGTAGAAGGAATTGCACGTAACCCTGAAGCTTCAGGAAAAATTACAACAACAATGATTATTGCAGCGGCACTTATTGAAGGTGTTGCGCTTTTCGGAGTCGTTATTGGTCTACTTGGTGGAGCAAAGTAATTAAAAGATCATTGCTTTAACGGTTGGTTAAGGCAATGATTTTATTATTTGAAAACAGTTAAAAAAAAATAAAATGGATTTAATAATACCAGATTTCGGTCTTTTATTTTGGACAGGTTTAGTGTTCATCTGTTTATTGTTCGTTCTTACAAAATTCATTTGGAAGCCAATTTTAAGTGCTGTAAACGAACGTGAAGAAAAAATCACTGAAGCATTAGAGCTTGCTGTTAAAACGAAAGCCGAAATGCAAACTTTGCAAGCTGAAAATCAAAATATTTTGAAAGAAGCACGTGCTGAAAGAGATGCGATTGTTAAAGATGCGAAGGAAATAGCTTCTAAAATGGTTGCTGACGCGAAGGATAATGCAAAGAAAGAATCTGAAAAGGTTGTTGTTGCGGCTCGTCAAACGATTGAAGCAGAAAAATCTGCAGCTATCGCAGAATTGAAATCACAAGTTGCTACGTTATCTATCGAGATCGCTGAAAAAGTTGTTCGTGGTGAATTAGATTCAAGCGACAAGCAAAAAGCGTTGGCTGAGAAATTAGTTGGAGACATTAATCTGAACTAATTCGCGAAGATGAAAAGTACTAAAGCAGCATCTAGATACGCAAAGGCAATTCTTGAATTGGCTATCGAACAGAATGTGTTGGATCAAGTCGCTGGTGATATGAATTATATTGTTGAAATTAACAGCGAGACGAAAGATTTTCAAGTTTTGTTAAGTTCTCCAGTTATTAATCCAGATAGAAAACTTGCTATCTTCAATGAATTGTTTGGTCAGTTTGAAAAACTGTCGATAATGTTTATTGATTTGATTACTCGAAATAGAAGAGAATACATGTTAGTAGAAATTGCACAATCTTTTAGTGCACAATTGAAAACATATCGCGGAATTGTTCCTATAACACTTATTTCAGCTGTTAAATTGGATAACGCTACAAAAGAAAAGATCTTTGATAAAGTTAGAGCTTCAGTTACTGGAGTTTTAGAAATCAACGAAATAATTGATGAATCGCTAATCGGTGGATTCATTATAAGAATGGACGACAAGCAAATTGATGCTTCAGTCTCAAGTCAATTAAGTAATTTAAAACAACGTTTAACAAGATAATCACAACTAAGTGAAATCAACGTAAAACAACACAACATGGCAGATATAAAACCAGCAGAAGTTTCTGCAATTTTAAGAGAGCAGTTATCAGGATTTCGTTCGGAAGCTGAACTTCAAGAAGTAGGTACCGTTCTACAAGTCGGAGATGGTATTGCACGTATTTACGGTTTAAATAGCGTAGAATATGGTGAATTGATCGAATTCGAAGGAGGTTTGCAAGCAATTGCATTGAACCTTGAAGAAGATAATGTTGGAGCAGTAATGCTTGGACGTTCTTCTGATGTAAAAGAGGGAGATACAGTGAGACGTTTAGGCCGAATCGCTTCAGTTAAAATTGGAGAAGGAATGATCGGTCGTGTTGTTGATACATTAGGACACCCAATCGATGGTAAAGGACCAATTCAAGGTGAATTGTATGAAATGCCAATTGAGCGTAAGGCTCCAGGTGTTTTGTTCCGTCAACCGGTTACTGAACCATTACAAACTGGTATCAAAGCAATCGATGCGATGATTCCAATTGGACGTGGACAACGTGAGTTAATCATTGGTGACCGTCAAACTGGAAAAACAACTGTTGCAATTGATACAATTATCAACCAACGTGAATTTTTTGATAGAGGTGAGCCTGTTTTCTGTATCTATGTTGCGATTGGTCAAAAAGGATC
>VFKM01000167.1 GCA_009885545.1 Flavobacteriales bacterium | reverse complement strand
TTAATCCGTTACCGCTTGTTGTTGCTGGAGTTGATCAAACGGTTTGTGCTGGAACAGCCGTTACGCTTTCAGGTTCTGGAGCAACAACGTATACATGGAATAATGGTGTGACAAATGGAGCAGCATTTACTCCTGCTGCAACTGCAACATATACGGTAACTGGAACCTCAGCTGCTGGATGTATTGCAACAGACCAAGTAATTGTAACGGTTAATCCTTTACCAATTGTTGGTGCGGGTCCTGACCAAACGGTTTGTGCGGGAACTGCTGTAACATTGACAGGTTCTGGTGCTACAACGTATACTTGGACTGGTGGTGTCACAAATGGGGTTGCATTTACTCCTGCTGCTACAGCAAATTATACTGTAACAGGAACAACACTCGGTTGTATAAATACTGATATTGTTTCCGTAACTGTTAACCCATTACCAATTGTGAATGCTGGAGTAGACCAAACGGTTTGTTCAGGAACGGCAGTTACCTTATCGGGAGCTGGAGCATCTACTTATACTTGGAACAATGGTGTAACAAATGGTGTAGCATTTACGCCTGCTGTTGGAGTAATAACATATACTGTAACTGGAACTACTGCTGCAGGTTGTATTGGAACTGACCAAGTAGTGGTGACAGTAAATCCAAACCCAGTTCCAGTAATCAATGGTCCTTCAACGTATTGTACGGGTAGCTTTGCTTTACTATCTACAAGTACTCCTTTTACAACATATACTTGGTCAACGGGTGCTTTAACACCAACCATTAATGCAACTATTGCAAACAATCCTATTAGCGTTGTTGTAACAAATGCTTTTGGATGTTCAGGAACTTCACCTGTCTTCCCAATAGCAGAAAACAATGTTATAACGGCTAACTTTAACGTAACAATTTGTCAAGGTCAATCTTCTGTGATTCACGGTGTTGCTCAGACTGTTGCAGGGGTATATTCTCAAACATTCACTCTTGGAACTGGATGTGATAGTACTTCTAACGTAACGCTTGTTGTAAATCCACTTCCTGCAGTAAATGCAGGTTTAGATCAATCAGTGTGTACGGGTGTTGCTACAACATTGACAGCAACAGGTGCAGCAACTTATACTTGGAACAATGGTGTAACGAATGGTGTACCATTTACCCAAGCAATTGGCGCGGTTACTTATACTGCAACTGGGACTTCAGCTGCAGGTTGTGTGAATACAGATCAAGTTGTGGTAACAGTTAATCCTTTACCAATTGTTGGTGCTGGAGTTGATCAAGCGGTTTGTGCTGGAACAGCTGTAACATTAAATGGTTCTGGAGCTTCAACTTATACTTGGAACAATGGTGTTACAAATGCTGTTGCATTTACGCCAATTGCAACAAATACCTATACTGTTACAGGAACAGATCTGAATGGTTGTGTGAATACTGATCAAGTGTTGGTTACTCTAAATCCTATTCCAGTAGTTGGAGCAGGATCTGATCAAGCAATTTGTATTGGAGCTTCGGTGACACTTTCAGGGTCTGGAGCTGGCACATATACTTGGGACAATGGTGTGACAAATGGAACTGCTTTTGCTCCAATTGCTACAGCAACTTATACCGTTACTGGAACTGCAGCTGATGGTTGTACTTCAACTGATCAAGTGGTGGTAACAATAAATCCTCTTCCAGTTGTAAATGCTGGAATTGATCAATCGATTTGTATTGGTTCCTCAATTACTTTGAATGCTGCTGGAGCGACTACATATACTTGGAACAATGGTGTGACAGATGGTGTAGCATTTACGCCTGCCGTTGGAACAACAACTTATACCGTAACTGGAACTTCTGCTGCTGGTTGTGTGAATACAGATCAAGTAGATGCGATTGTCAACCCGTTACCAGTTGTTGGTGCAGGTCCAGATCAAGCGGTTTGCGCTGGAACAGCTGTAACATTAGCGGGTTCTGGGGCTTCAACTTATACTTGGAACAATGGTGTGACAAATGGTGTAGCATTCACACCTATTGCAACAAATACCTATACTGTCACCGGAACCGATGCAAACGGTTGTATCAATACCGATCAAGTGTTGGTCACTCTAAATCCTATTCCAACAGTTGGAGCAGGACCTGATCAAGCAATTTGTGTCGGTGCCTCGGTTACTCTAACAGGTTCTGGAGCTGCAACTTATACTTGGGACAATGGCGTTACTAATGGAACTGCTTTTACCCCAATTGCTACAGCAACTTATACCGTTACTGGAACTACAGCTGATGGTTGTACTTCAAGTGATCAAGTGGTGGTAACAGTGAATCCTCTTCCAGCTGTAAATGCAGGAATTGATCTATCGATTTGTATTGGTGCCTCAGTTACTTTGAATGGTGCTGGAGCGACTACATATACTTGGAACAATGGTGTGACAGATGGTGTAGCATTTACGCCTGCCGTTGGAATAACAACTTATAGTGTAACAGGAACTTCGGCTGTTGGTTGTATTTCAACAGACCAAGTAGATGTAACCGTTAATCCTCTTCCCGTTGTTGGCGCTGGAGTTGATCAGGCGGTATGCGCTGGAACAGCTGTAACATTAGCGGGTTCTGGGGCTTCAACTTATACTTGGAACAATGGTGTGACAAATGGTGTAGCATTCACACCTATTGCAACAAATACATATACAGTTACTGGAACCAATGCAAACGGTTGTATCAATACCGATCAAGTGTTGGTTACAGTAAATCCTATTCCAGTAGTTGGAGCAGGGCCTGATCAAGCAATTTGTATCGGAGCTTTAGTTACTCTAACAGGTTCGGTTGCTGCAACTTATACATGGGACAATGGGGTAACAAATGGAACTGCTTTTGCTCCAATTGCAACAGCTACTTATACCGTTACTGGAACTACAGCTGCTGGTTGTACTTCAACTGATCAAGTGGTGGTAACAGTAAATCCTTTACCTGTTGTAAATGCAGGAATTGATCAAACGATTTGTATTGGTGCCTCAGTTACTTTGAATGGTGCTGGCGCTTCGACTTATATTTGGAACAATGGGGTAACAAATGGTGTAGCATTTACACCTGCCGTTGGAACAACAACTTATACCGTAACTGGAACTTCGGCTGTTGGTTGTATATCAACAGACCAAGTAGATGTGATTGTTAATCCTTTGCCTATTATTGGGGCTGGTCCTGACCAAACAGTTTGTGCTGGAACGGCGGTAACATTGAATGGTTCTGGTGCAGTAACTTATACATGGAATAATGGTATTACCGATGGGGTAGCATTCACACCTATTGCAACAAATACATATACAGTTACTGGAACGGATGCGAATGGTTGTGTAAATACTGATCAAGTGTTGATTACTATAAATCCTATTCCAACAGTATTTGCTGGAAATGACATTGTTCTTTGTGAAGGAGAAACTGCAACATTAAATGGATCAGGTGCTAATAACTACAATTGGAATAATGGCGCTATTAATGGGGTTGTTTTTACACCAACTGTTGGAACAGTTGCATATACAGTAACCGGAACGTCAACCGCTGGCTGTGTAAATACAGATCAGGTAGTAATCACTGTTGCTGCAACTACACCCGTTTCATTTATACCAAACCTCACTTATGGTTGCGCTCCACTAACAGTGACATTTACAAACACAACAATTGGCGCATCAAGCTACACGTGGACAATGAGTGATGGTACGGTAATAACGGGATCTGAATCGGTAATTAATACTTTCGAAGAACCAGGTTGCTACGACATAACACTATCAATAACAAATTCTAATGGTTGTCAAAGTACCTTTTCAGCACTTGATTTAGTTTGTGTTGAAGAGAACCCAATTGCAGCATTTAGTCAATCTACTTTTACTGTTTCTGAATTCAATCCTTCAGTTATTTTCGATAATAATTCAATTGGCGCTGCGACCTATGTTTGGGATTTTGGGGATGGCTCAACAACGTCAAACCTAACCAATCCTTCACATGATTATTTAAACACGGAATTAGGAACTTATACTATAACACTTGTGGCAATTTCGCCCTTTGGATGTGCAGACACGGCTTATTCATCTATTCAAATGGAAGAAGAATTAATTTTCTATGTCCCGAATACATTCACTCCTGACAACGATATGTTTAATCAAACTTTCCAGCCTATATTCACCTCTGGATTCGACCCATATGACTTTACACTTTTGATTTTCAATCGTTGGGGGGAAATTGTATTTGAATCACATAATACAGAGGTTGGTTGGGATGGAACTTATGGAAGTAACAATCAAACTGGCTTAGTTCAAGACGGTACATATATCTGGAAAATAGAATTTAAAACAATCAAAAATGACGAGCGAATTATGAGAGTTGGTCATGTGAATGTACTAAGATAAAAAATTGGCCTTTAAAAGGGAAGAGTAATTACTTCCCAATACAAAACTTAGCGAAAATATTACCCAACAAATCATCGGTAGAAATATCTCCTGTAATCGTTCCTAAATCATACATTGCCTGACGTATATCCATTGCCACAAAATCAGCGGTAATATCATTTTCTAGATCAAATTTTGCTTTTTCGAGAGATGTTGCCGTTCTTTTTAAAGCATCAAAATGTCTAACGTTGGAAACGATTGTTTCATTCGCCATGTTGAAATCACCTTGAATCATTTCAACCAATTTTTGTTTTAACTCTTCGATGCCGATTCCTTGTTTCGCACTCACCTCGACAAGCTCGGCGTGACGCTGCGACCCCTTCTCTGTTCCGCTATGGTATCTATCAACTATTACATCTACTTTATTTGCAACAATGATGATCTTTTTATCGTGATAAGTTGTTTGAATTTCTTTCGCCCAAACGATAACTTCTTCTAGACTGTTTTCTTTGGAAACATCCGCTAAACATAAAACAATATTTGCCTGATAAATCTTTTCTTTGGAACGTTCAATTCCCATCGCCTCTATTTCTTCTGCTCCTTCTCGAATTCCAGCAGTATCGATTAATCGAAATTGAATTCCATCAATATTTAATACTTCTTCAATAACGTCACGTGTCGTGCCAGCAATGTTACTTACGATTGCTCGTTCTTCTCCCAATAATTGATTGAGCAACGTACTTTTTCCGGTATTTGGGGCACCTACAATTGCCACTGGAACGCCATTTTTGATAGCATTTCCTAATTCAAAAGATTTAGCTAAACGGTTAATAAATTTCAAAACATCAATTACCAATTGCAACAATTCTTTTCGATCTGCAAATTCAACATCTTCTTCAGCAAAGTCCAATTCTAATTCTACCAAAGAAGCAAAATGAATTAACTTTTCACGCAAATCTTTTAGTTCAGAAGAAAAACCACCGCGCAATTGTTTTAACGCAATATCGTGTGCTCCTTTAGATTGAGAAGCTATTAAATCTGCCACTGCTTCAGCTTGAGATAAATCTAATTTCCCATTTAAGAACGCACGCATGGTATATTCTCCTGGATTGGCTAAACGACATCCACCATCTAGAAGTGTTTGAATAATTTGTTGCTGAATATAAGGTGAAGCATGACAAGCAATTTCAGCAGATTCTTCACCTGTGAAACTTTTTCCTTCTGCGAAAACCGTAATTAACACCTCATCAATTAACTCTCCTTTTGGGTTTTTGAAATAGCCAAAATGTGTTGTGTGAGAGTTTTTGTCTTTAAGGTTTTTTGAAAATGCGTTTGAGACAATTTCCAAGGATTGGATTCCCGAAACTCTAATTAGTGCAATTGCACCCACTCCATTTGGCGTAGATAAAGCGCATATAGTATCTTGATTGTTTGTCATTGTGGTACAAAGATAATAAATGAAAATAGTGCTTAAGAACTATTTAATTTATATATTTAACTGAGTCGATAACAATTCTTTCATTTTATATTAAACTTAAAGTTGAGTTTTTATCGATTCAAAATTTGTTTATTTGTACTTAAAAATTTCAAAATGAAAAAATTCTTCTTAGTTTCTTTGCTATTAATGATAGTAATGACCTCATGCAACGTTTTAAAAGAATATGATACTACTGGGTTTTCAATCGCAGGAAATACTGTTTCATTTAATAATGTACCAATGGCAGAATTAGTGGGATTAGAATTTGCATTAGACAATAAAAAACTTGTTAAAGAGCTCACTTTTAAAGTTCTTGAAGGCTCAAATAATGATAAAATCAATAATTTGATTGCCTTTTTGCATGCAAAACATCCAGAATATGAAATTGAGGTAGAAATTCCTTTTGAACACATTGAAAATTATAAAAAATAACTCTACTCTTAGTTGAATTCCTTCATTTTGAAAATGAAGGATTACACTTCTGTTTTGGCAGTCAATTGAAGGATTATTAACACTTATTAAATCAAAAAAAAGCTGTCGAAAACTCCTGTTTTTCAAAGTGTTTTTTATAACATATTCATACCTCCAGCTTTTTTTTAGATATAACTCTAGATTATCTTTATGTTAACAATAGTTTGCTGAATAATACGGAATGATAATAACAAATACATTTACACCATAAAAAACAAATTATGGCATCCCGTATTTTAAAATTCTTTTTACCAAAAGACAAAATATTTTACAATCTTTTCGAAGAAGCAAGTAGTAATTTAGAAATTCTTGCAAAAAAATTAGTTTCTGTGATGAACGAACCAGACTATTCAGTTAGAGGAGTGTTGGTAAAAGAAATGGAAGAATTAGAACATTTAAATGATAATATAACTCATAATATATTTCTTGAACTTGGGAGAAATTTTATCACACCGTTTGACCGTGAAGACATTCACAGTTTGGCTTCTGCATTAGATGATATTGCTGATTACATGTACGCTTCAGCCAAAAAAATCAACGTTTATAAAATTGACCCAACCGAAGATACAGGAATGAAAAAAACAGCAGACGCTATTTTAGTGGCCGTTTTGGCTGTTAACCAAGCTGTTGTAGAATTAAGAAATTTGAAAAACACACAAAAAATCATTGAGTGCGTTATTAAAATCAACAGTGCAGAAAACAATGCAGATGATTTATTCGATTTGAGTATTGAGAAATTATTCGATTCAAATGTTGATTTCAAAGAATTAATCAAAAAAAGGGAAATCTATCAAGTTCTTGAAATCGTTACAGATAAATGTGAAGATGCAGGAAATGTGATTGAATCAATTGTTGTTAAGTACGCTTAATCAGTATATACTTTTTAATTCATTTCATTATGTTTACATTACTAATTGTAGTAATCGTTATAGCACTCTTGTTTGATTTGGTCAATGGTTTTCATGACGCAGCAAATTCTATTGCAACTGTCGTCTCAACAAAAGTATTGACACCTTTTCAAGCAGTTATTTGGGCAGCAACTTTTAATATCATAGCATTTTGGGTTTTTGATATGAGTGTTGGAAATACAGTTGCAAAAACTGTTGATAACGGTGCAATTGACCTTTGGGTAATTCTCGCAGGACTTTTAGCCGCTACATTTTGGAACTTATTGACTTGGTGGTTTGGTATTCCGTCCTCATCATCCCACACCTTAATCGGAGGGTTCGCTGGCGCAGCAATTGCACATGCTGGATTTGATGTAGTAAATTCTGCCGAAATTATTAAAGTAATTGCTTTCATCTTTTTAGCACCGTTTATTGGTGGAATAATTGCTTTTGTTTTTGCTTTAATTACAATAAGCCGAAGTTTTGCCTGGAAAATGACAAGTTATGGATTACTAACTGCGGGAGTAATCTATTTAATGCAATACATGGTAGAATTCATGGATGTAAAACCAGCCATGATGTGGATTGTTGTGATTATGATGGGAGTAACGGGGTTAACGTACCTTGGTTACCAAGTTTTTTATGGTAAAAGACAAACAGCAATGCGCGAATCTCATATGTATAAGCGCTTACAACTTTTATCTTCTGCAGCCTTTTCTTTAGGACATGGCGGGGCAGATTCACAAAAAGTAATGGGTATAATTTGTGCAGCGCTAATGGTTTATGGAAACTATGCCCGAAAAGAAAATATTACTGTTGATAAAAACCTTCAAGTTTCGGAACTTATTCAGATTGAGCACACAAATGAAAAAGGAAAAACTGAAAAATTCAAACCAGAAATTGGAACAATCAATAATGCTACTTATTATGCAGATGATGATAAATTAATTGATATTTCTACTCAAGAAGTTATTTTTAATGACAAACAGTTAGTAAGTACCTATTCAAAAGCTCACAATTTCACAAATTATAAAGCAGCCAAGAAAGAATTAGAAAAATTACATGTATACTCTCAAGGGAAAAGCTTTTATGATTCTGAAACAGACGAATTAATTTTTGATGACAAAGAATTATCTAAAAACTATTCAAAAGCAGGGGTCTTTGCTAATTATATAAACAATCAAGAAATCAGAGACGGGTATAAACTAAAGGGAAAGATTCACTCAGATACGATGCCTTTTTGGATTTCATTCGGCTGTTATTTTATGATTGGAATAGGAACTTTGATGGGTGGTTGGAAAATTGTTAAAACGATGGGGACTAAAATCACCAAAGTTACTCCACTTGAAGGTGTTTGTGCTGAAACAGCAGGAGCCTTGACCTTATTCACTGTTTCAAACATGGGTATTCCGGTATCTACAACTCACACCATTACTGGTTCTATAATTGGAGTCGGCGCAATAAAAAGATTAAGTGCTGTCCGTTGGGGAGTAACAATCAATTTATTATGGGCATGGGTTCTTACAATTCCTGTTAGTGGATTGTTAGCGGCAGGTCTTTATTATTTGATATTGATGTTTAAATAAAATTTTTAATCTATTTAAGAGAAAGGGAGCGAAAGTTCCCTTTTTTATTTCCTCTTCGATTGAAAAAACTTCAACATAATTTCAGCACATTCTATTTCTAAAACCCCATTTACAACTAACGTTTTTGGGTGATATAATTCGTTTTTAAATCGGCCAGCACCACGTTTTTCATCTCTTGTACCAAAAACAACTTTATCCAATTGTGACCAATACAGCGCTCCAGCACACATTACACAAGGCTCAACAGTTACATAGAGTGTGCATCCAGTTAAATATTTTCCTCCTAAAAATTCAGCTGCGGCAGTTATAGCTTGCATTTCTGCATGCGCTGTAACATCGTTTAAATGTTCCGTGAAATTATGTGATCGTGCAATTATTTGATTTTTTGCAACTATTATTGCTCCTACAGGAACTTCATCTTGCTCAAAGGCCTTATATGCTTCTTGCAGAGCTTGTTTCATAAAGTATTCGTCATTATAAGGAGATATCATTCTATTCTAAGATAAATTGTACATTTGAAAATTAAATAAAAAAGGTGAAAAACACGATTCCTCCACTTAAAAAAGGTGATTTAATTTATATTACAGCACCCGCAAAGGCCATTGAAAAAGAATATGTTCTTTATGCAAAAGCATTTTTTGAAAAACAAGGCTTTCGTGTTTTAATAAGCGAACATTGCCTAGGAGCTTTTAATTATTTTTCTGGAACAGATACTGAAAGGCTCGCTGATCTTCAATTCGGAATTGATAATCCTGAAATAAAAGCAATTGTTTGTGCGCGTGGAGGATATGGGTGCATTCGTATCGTAGATCGCGTTCAATGGGCATCCATGTTGCGTGAACCTAAATGGTTGATAGGTTACAGTGATATTACCATTTTTCACCAACGATTGCAACGATTTGATTTACCGAGTATTCATGGAACAATGCCTTTTAATTTTGAGAAAAATTCACCTGAAGCTTTGGATACCCTTTTGAAAGTAATGATAGGTGAAAAATATTCGATTAGCTGTTCTTCCGATAAATTCAACAAATTAGGGAATGTTCAAGGGAAACTTGTAGGTGGAAATCTTAGTATTCTTTATAGCTTAATAGGTACAGATGATCAAATTGATTATACCAATACCATCCTTTTCATTGAAGATTTATCAGAACATTTATACCATATAGACCGCATGCTTTATGCATTTGAAAAAGCAGGTGTTTTTAATAAAATAAAAGGTTTAATCGTTGGTGGAATGACAGATCTACAAGACACAGATACGCCATTTGGTCAAACGATAGAAGAAATTATTTTACATCACTTTAAGTATCGAAAAATTCCCATTGCTTTTAATTTTCCTGCTGGGCACATTCATGATAATCGAAGTTTAGTTTTAGGAAACCCTTGTGAATTAGTTATCAGTGAGTCTGAAACAATTCTTTCATTCTAATATCAGAGCACTACAATTTTTTTACTAATCCTAGTTTCACCGTCTTGAATTGTACAGAAAAATGTTCCTTGCGGTAAATCTGTCACTTCTGTTTTTTCGTCTAAACCAATCAACCAAGTGCCAACATACGTTCCTTCAACGCTCGTAATTGTAATTACAGAACCATTTTTTCCTTCAACAAAAAGTCTCCCTTCTGATGGATTTGGATAAACAGAAACATCAACTTCCATTTGTTCTCTTTTTTGAGATAATTCTTTAATCGGATTTGTTTCCTTTACCAAAACACTTCCTGATAAATGATTTTCTTCTTGTGCAAAGCAACTTCCCGTTACAATAAGACACACCCACACCGCTGCTCTTTTCATCGTTTGTTTTCAATAAAAACATAAATTTCAAATTTTGTTACACTTTTCTCAACATTTAATATTTTTGATTGTTTTTATGTATAATCAGTCTAAATAAACTTTTTTTCCTTGTTGCTTGCGTTGTAACTATTAAATTTGGGCTATATTATTTTAATAATTATACTATTTATGAGTAAGTCTGTTATTTTAAAATCCTCAATTGCCAAAAAATATTGGATGGCGTTTACAGGATTATTTTTATGTCTTTTCCTTGTGGGTCACCTACTTGGAAATTTACAATTGTTCTACGCTGGAGAAGAGGGCCGAAGAGCATTTAATGAATATGCCTATTTCATGCAGCACAATTTATTGATTAAAGTAATGTCATATGTTACTTATCTTTCAATCTTATTTCATGCTATTGATGGTTTGTTATTGGCTTTTCAAAATAAAAAAGCCCGACCAATTCAATATGCAATGAACAAAGCATCTGCTAATTCAACGTCAGCTTCTAGACAAATGGCTCTTTTAGGAAGTATCATTTTGATTTTCATTGCTACTCACATGGTTAATTTCTGGGGTAAAATGCACTTCGGAGAAATTCCGTTGCACACTTACAAAGTTTCTATGCCAGGACAAATGGGACAAGTTCAAGAAAGTTCATTCTATTACACGCATGATTTTTCTGTTCAACCAGTTCCTGTTGTTAAAGAAATCATCGTTAAAAACGAATTAGAATTGTATATCAAAAACCCTGAAATTAAAGTTGGTGAAGGATATAAAGATTTACATTCTGTTGTAATGGGATTTTTTGGTAAAAGCGCAAATGGCAATGACGTAAATGAGTTAGCTTGGTTAGCTGTTTTATTGTATACTATTTCTATGGCGGTTCTATCTTTTCACCTTATGCATGGATTCGCTTCAGCATTTCAAACATTGGGAATGCGTCATCCGCGATATACCGCAATGATTAAGAACGTAGGAATGGGATTCGCAATTATTGTCCCTGCTACCTTTGCTGCAATTCCATTGTACATATTCTTTAAGTAATAATTCGATTTTA
>VFKM01000087.1 GCA_009885545.1 Flavobacteriales bacterium | reverse complement strand
CCTCCTAATAAAATTCTATCTTCTACATTTCTGAAATAATAATAGCCTTGTTGGTAATGAAAGGTTCCTTTTACTTTTAAATTTTCGATTGGTGTTGTGACTAAAACTTGCGCTCGCGCGGGATTAATGTCCCTATTAGGAAGAAATTGTTGGGCAAAACCATTTGTGCAAATCAATATATTTTTAGCTTTCATATATCCGACACTTGTTTGCAAACCAACATTGTATAAATTCGATTGTAAAGCTTCAACAGAAATTCCGAACAAACACAAAATCCCTTTTTCAATTGCTAATTGATGAAAACGAGTAATCATTTTTCCTGTGTTAATTTGTCCTTCTAATCGGTTGAAATAACTCGTTTTCAATCCATTAAATCCAAATGTTGACGCACAGTTTTTATCTTCTTGATAAACGTTTTTCTCTCCTGTAATTTCTTCAATTTTTGAATTTAAATAGGGGAGATTGGAATTAATTTCGGTTATGGAATTTTTTTCGTTAGGCATTATTAAATCCCACGATCCATTTGATTCTAATTCTAAATTATCTTCTCCAATAAGTTGCTTTAAATTTTGTAATCCATTCCAGCGATTAGCAACAGTATCCCAAACTTTCGACTCATCCATTTTCGTTAAATCATCCAGTAATTCTGTGACGCTTCCAAAACAGGCAAAACCTGCATTTTTACTACTTGCGCCAGAAGGTAAATAACCTCTTTCGAGTATTAAAATTTTTGAATCAGGATACTTCTTTTTCAACTCTAGAGCAGTAGAAAAACCAACTATTCCAGCGCCAATAATTAAAAAGTCAACTTCTTCAAAATAAGTTTTACGCTCCCAATAACTTAATTGTTCAATGTTTAGTACCATTTTTCAAGTTTTATTAGAACATTTTTCGCCATATTTGTATATTAATTTAAACAAATTTAAACCAATTCTGTAACTAGGTGTACAGCGGTTCGTTTAAACGAAAAGTATGAAGTATTTTTTTCTTATCATTTTTCTGTTGGCAACGTCTGTTTTGACGGCACAATCAATAACTTTTCTCTACAAAGGGACCGTTACAAATTCAGATTTAGGTAAATATGAAACGGGTGTAACAGTTTCAATGATTCAGAATGGAGCAACAATATCAACTGCTACAACTTCTTCAAATGGTAAATACACCTTAAAAGGAACACCTTCATATTCTTCTCCTTTCGAAATTGTTTTTTCTAAAGCGGGGATGGTCTCTAAAAAAGTAAATTTCAATTTGACCGGTTTAAATGAAGAGGATCTTCCAGCTAGTGCAGAATATCAGCCTATTGCTGATTTGAGTATGGGGATTTTTTCCGAAAGACCAGACATTGACTTTTCATTTTTAAAAACTGAACCAGTTGCAAGTTTTGATTGGAATGCAACTAAAGCAATCCCTGACTTGAATAAAGTTGCATCTGAGAGAACAAAAACGAAAATTGAAAATTTACTAATTCAAGCAGATAAAGATAAATTAGCGAATGAAGCAAAATATCAAGCGGCGATAAAGGAAGGTGAAAGTTTGTATTTAGTTCAAAAGAAGTATGAACAAGCATTATTGAAGTATGAAGAAGCGCTTACTTACAAACCTAAAGAACCATTGCCTACCCAACGAATTGGAGAGTTAGATGCGTTGATAGCCGCTAAGAAAAAAGAAGATTTAGCCGTTAATCAAGCTGATTCTGAATATTTGAATTTGATAAAGGCAGCTGAATTATTACGTGATCAAAAAAAATACGATCAAGCAATCGCTAAATATGAAGAGGCTATAGAGAAAAAGGATGAACAAGGTCCGAAAGATCAAATTGAAATAATTAAGGGATTAAAAAAAGAAGCTGAGAACCAAGCGAAATATTTAGAGGCCGTTAAATCAGCTGATATGTTCTACACTCAAAAAAGCTATTTAGCTGCAAAAGAAAAATATACTTTAGCTAATACACTTAAGCCTTCAGAGCAACACCCAATCACACGACTTGCCGATATTGAAACTAAACTTGGTGCTGTTACTGCTGCACAAGAAAAGAAGAAAAAATACGATGAGGCTGTTGAAGCTGCGGATGCATTATTTGCAGCTGAAAAATGGGAAGAAGCTAAAACGAAATATACAGAGGCATTAACCTTTGAAGCATCTGCGACATATCCGCTAGATAAAATTAAAGATTGTAATGATAAACTGGCATTAATTGCAAAGGACAAGGAAAAAGCGGAAAAAATTGCAAAACTTTTAGCTGATGGTGGGGTTCTTTATACGGGAGCAAAATGGAACGAAGCAAAAGTTAAATACACTGAAGTATTAGTTCTTGATCCAACGAATGCAGAAGCAAAACAAAAACTAGAAGACATTTCAAAAGAAATAGCGAATCAAGCAGATAAAGCATCACAAGATGCAAAATTTGTAAAACTTGTTTCGGAGGGTGATTTGGCGGTGAAAGGTTTGAAATATGCAGATGCTAAAAGCAAATTTGAACAAGCTTTATTGATTAAAGCAGATGCTGGTGCTCAAGCAAAATTAGACGATGTTTTAAAGAAAATAAAAGATATAGAGGATAAAGAAGCATTAGAAGTGAAATTCCAAGCTTTAAAAACAGAAGGCTTAAAATTAGCAACAGAACAACAATGGGTCGATGCAAAAAGCAAATTGTCTGAAGCTTTATTAATTAAACAAGATGCTGTTGTTATAGCGAAACTGAAGGAAGTTGATGCTAAAATAGCTGCGAATGAGTCTCTTACAAAATTGGAAAAAGAATATGCTGATTTAATAATTTCGGCAGAGGGAAAAGAAACGGCAAATGATCTTGATGGTGCAATAGCAAAATACAAAGAAGCTTCTCTTAAAAAACCTACTGAACAAAAACCTAAAGACAAGATAGCTGAACTTGAAGCATTGAAGTTAAATAACTTGAAGCAAAAAGAAATTGATGCTAAATATGATGCCGCAATGAAAAAAGGGAAGGATTTGATGGCACTTCAAAAGTATTTGGATGCGATTAAAGAATTCAACATAGCAAATTCAATTAAGTCCGAAGAAAAAGAACCTATAGATTTAGCTGCTGAAGCAGAACGTTTGGAAAAAGCAAAGGGAAATGAAGAAGATGAAAAAATCGAAAAAATATTTACAGTTGCACTAACGAAATTTGAAGAGAAAGATTACCTTAAATCGAAGGAATTAGCTGAACGATTTTTATCTTTTCGACCAAATGAGCAACGTGCTTTAGATTTAATTAAAAATATTAATGATATAGAGCTTGCTAAGAAAAACTACGCTTTAAAAATGCAGGAAGCTGAACAGCAGGTTGTTGCTAAGAATTACACAAAAGCAATTTCTTTGTTTGAGCAAGCTAAAGTGATTAAAATTGATGAAACTAAACCACAAGAGCGCATTGATGCAATTAATAAAATAATTTCAGATCAATCAAGTCAAGCTGAAAAAGAAGCATTATATAAGGAATATATTACAAAAGGTGGTTTGAGTCAAACGGCGAAAAGCTACGAAATGGCCTTGTCTCATTTTCAAAATGCTCTTTCTGTAAAAGAGAAAGATCAAATAGCAACCGATAAAATTGCTGAAATACAACAAATATTAGATGATATTGCAAATGCGAATGCATCTGAATTGAATAAAAAGAACCAATTTGATGCATTAATTGCTCAAGCAGATGGAACATTCGCTGCAGAAGATTTTCTTGCTTCAAAAACAACATATGAAAAAGCGCTTGACCTAGATAAAACTAGCACCTACGCTAAAGCACAAATTGATGAATGTATTCTAAGACAACGTTTAAAAGATGCTTCTTTTGCGGATGCAGAGTACAATCTAATTATCAAAACAGGAGATGAATTGTTTGACACCAAAAGTTATGATCGAGCAAGAGAAAATTATTCAAAAGCTTTAGGTCTTAGACCTACTGACGCTTATCCGAAAAAACGATTGGATGAAATTGACGCAATCTTAAATCCAGTTATTACAAAATCAGCCATTTTGAAAGACTTAGGAGATCCTTATGACAATTCAATCATGGATGGATACGCAGCGCTTGTTAAAGCTGATGTTGAACGAAAGAATGTGAAAGGAACAGCAATGAAGGATCAGTTTGACAATATTAAAGATTCAGAAAATGAGTTGACTGGTTTAAAAGTTCTTGAGCAACAAAATACTACAAATGAAATCAATAATGCTTTAAATACTGTTGGTTTGAATGATGAAGCGTTTGAATTAAATAGAAAATTGACAGTAGATGCGTTGCGTGCAGCAGAGGAAGAAATTGCTATCGCAGATGCAGAAAATGAAACATTCAAACATGCTGAGAACTTAAAATCGCAAGAAAACATAAACGCAATTGTTGAATATTCAGCATTGGATTACAATATTAGGGAGGCTGTTCAAACTGAAAATTCTGAAATTCTTACGTCTTATTCTACAAGTTATGCTGAAGAATTGAGATTACTCAATGAAAATGAAGCGGAGGCATCTTTGTTAGCGGACAGAAATTTAACGTTGATGCAAGAGTATATTCAAGACGAAAATGAAGGCGATTATGAGGAACGAAAAGTTACAGAAAATGCCGTAAAAGGAATCGTAAATACTGCGGCGGATTTGGAAGTAGCTATCAGTCAAGAAAAAATAGTAGAAAATTTAAATAGTAAAAGTGAAATTGAAAAAATTGAAATTCTAGTCGATGAAAAAGCGATAAATGATTCTCGATTGGTGCCTGAGAATGTTAAGATTATTGAAACAATTGAAGATCAAGTCTTTTCTGCAGAAGATGTTCGAGCAGAAAAACAAAAATTAAATACAGAAGATATTAATGAGACAATTGATCAGATTAATATCTCAATAAGTGAAGAGGGTACAGTAAGAGATTTAGATCGTCAGAAAACGACTGAACTATTATATGAAGGAAATAAAAGTTTAGAACTAGCTTCGATTGATGCATATAATAAAGAGACGATTAAATATTTGCAAAATAAAGCTGTTATCAATTCTGAAGTTATAAAGAATAGTGGCGTTGATGAAAAAGCAAATAAAAGTATTTCAATTAATATTGAAGGGGTTAATTTAATTGATGAAAAAGCGAATGTTGTTAATGAAGAAAATGCATTAAGTGATGATGAAGAAAGATTGTTGGCGCGATCATCAATTGAAATTATTACAGCAAATGCCGAAGAAACAACAACGGGTTCAACAAAAAAACAGGAGAAAAATTCTGCTGTGATGGCTGATGCAAGTCGCGCAATGGAAACTTCGCAAGCCAATAATGATCGAAAACAAGTTGAGAAACATTATGAAACTCAATCCAAATTAAATAAGATTGAATCAAAACAACCTGAAAAAGTAAGAATTGCAAATTCTTTAGGCCAAGATTATCCGGAAGGAGTTAGTCAAGAATCATTCACACAATCTGATGAAAATGGTTTAATGACATCAATAATAACGAGAAGAATTGTTGTAATAGAAGGACAAGGAAACGTGTACGTGCGAACGCAAACGTTGGATGCAATTACATACACTAAAAACGGCGAGCCTACTACAGAATACACTTGGCAACAGCAAACAACAGGGCCTAATTTACAAAAGCACTATTAATTTTTTGTAATCCTATTTAATTCAATTTTCATTGTGTGTAACTCTTTTTAATTTATTTCAATTGCTCTTTATTTTCATTTAATTTCACAAAAAGAAGTTAAATGAAATTTAAAAATTTAATTCTGGCCTTTGCGATATCAGGAAGATTGTTTCTTTCATTTCTATTATGTTCCTATTTCTGGAAATCAAATGATCTGGCACATCTTCAACAAATTCCAATCTATATTTTAATGCTTGCAGCAATCTATATTGGGTTGCAGTTATTGACTAGAAAATTATCTCAAGTTCAAAATTGGTGGGATTGGGTATACTATTTTGGTCTCTTGTCAATTATGCTTCCAAATCTATTAGCGAACAGATCTAACCAAAATATTTTTCATTTCATTTCTGATTACGGAACTATTTGTTTGATTATTCCGGCAATTATAGATGGTTGGAATTTAATCTTGAAATTTCTAAAAGGAAATAAATGAATATACATTTTATTGCAATAGGAGGAAGTGCAATGCATAATTTGGCAATTGCATTGAGTAGAAAAGGTGATTTGGTTACAGGTTCTGATGATGAAATTTTTGAACCTTCAAAAGCTAGATTACTTAAACAAGGAATATTACCGTCAACAATTGGTTGGGATTCAAAACGTATTTCAAAAAATATAGATGCAGTTATTCTTGGAATGCACGCCAGGGAAGATAACCCTGAATTAATAAAAGCAAAGGAATTGAATATTCCTGTTTATTCCTATCCGGAGTATTTATACGAACAAAGTAAAAATAAAATTCGCGTTGTAATAGGAGGGAGCCATGGCAAAACTACCATAACTTCAATGATTTTACATATAGTCAATGAACTTGATCTAGATGTTGATTACATGGTTGGAGCTCAATTAGAAGGATATGACTGTATGGTCAAATTAACGGATCAAGCGCCAATTATGTTGTTAGAAGGAGATGAATATTTGAGTTCTCCAATTGACCGTAGACCAAAATTTCATTTGTACAAGCCAAATATTGCAATCATCAGTGGAATTGCTTGGGATCATATAAATGTATTTCCAACTTTTGAAAATTACGTTGATCAGTTTGATGTCTTTTGTTCACTGATTGAAAGGAATGGGAGCTTAATTTATAATACAGAAGATGAAGAAGTTCTTAAATTGGGTGAAAAGTATAAAACAACAATAAATGCTATTCCATATAAAACACCAACTTATGAAGTAACTCTCGAAGGAACACGTTTGTTTTTTGACAATGAAATCTATAATTTAAAAATATTTGGAGGTCATAACTTGCAAAATCTAATGGGCGCAATGCGGGTTGGCGAAGCAATGGGAATAGCACCAAATGATTTCCTAAAAGCGAGTCAATCATTTACTGGTGCAGGAAAACGTCTTCAGAAAGTCGCAGAAAATGGATCTTTTACCATGTTTAAAGATTTTGCTCATTCGCCTTCAAAATTAAAAGCAACAACAAAAGCAGTAAAAGAACAGTTTGCTAGTCGACATGTTGTTGCATGTATGGAATTGCATACATTTTCATCGTTGAAGAAAGAATTTTTACCTCATTATTTAGGGGCGATGGAAGCAGCTGATGAAGCAGTCGTTTATTATAGTCCAGAAGTGGTGAAACACAAAAAACTCGAACCTATTTCAAAAGAATTAGTGGAAAATGGATTTGGTGGAAATGTTCTTGTTCTAAATGACACGAAGGAAGTTTCTGATTTTATTCATTCAAAAAAGTGGAACAATTCCGTATTATTGATGATGTCTTCAGGAAATTTTGATGGTATTAACTATGAAGATTTAGGTGAAGAATTAGCAAAGGATTGCTGAATTACCTTTTGAACATTACTTTACGGTAAATAATAGTAATCAATAAACTATATATTGTAGCTAAAATCAACAAGGCTAAGGTTGCTAAAGTAGCAGTGAATCCTGCTGATGCGCCTTGACGGTTACTATGCTTTAACTTTGTTTCGATTTGTTCTTTTGTCATTACTTCGGCGTCACCTTGTTCAGATTTGAATTTTTTCAATGCAACAGGATCATTTACCATTTTTTCAATCGTAATTTCATTTTCAGCAATTTGATGAGCATAATATTCCGGATTGATTTTCGTGTAGTAGAAATAAATAAAAATACTAACCATTAAAACATATGGTAAACCCGCGCTCATACCGTTTTTCAAATCGACCATCGTGTTAGTCTCTTCGGTTTCTCTTATTTTTTGAAGGTACAAACCAATTGCGATGGCTAATAATAAACCAAGTATATTTAGCATTACCAGAGGAACAATTGAATCATTAGAAATGTCTAAATAGAAAAATGAAAGCTTAATTAATATCCAAATCGCTGCTGAAATAATTCCTGTTTTTACTGTGATTCTCATGTTTTATAAAATAAAAAGTCCCGAAAAGGAAAATCCAATTCGGGACAAAAGTATTGATAATAAATTATTAGCTATTCATAGAAACAAGGAATTCCTCGTTTGAAATAGTATTTTCCATGTGGTTTTTCATAAACTCCATCGCTTCAACAGGGTTCATGTCAGCTAAGAATTTACGAATCAACCAAACGCGTTGCAATACTTCTTTACCAACAAGTAAATCTTCTCTTCTTGTTCCAGATGCAGTGATATCAATTGCTGGATAAATTCTACGGTTGGAAATTTTACGGTCTAATTGTAATTCCATGTTACCAGTACCTTTGAATTCCTCAAAGATAACTTCATCCATTTTAGATCCTGTTTCAGTTAATGCAGTTGCAATGATTGATAAGGAACCTCCATTTTCGATTTTTCTTGCTGAACCAAAGAAACGCTTTGGTTTGTGAAGTGCATTTGCATCCACACCACCTGATAATACTTTACCAGAAGCTGGAGAAACAGTATTGTAAGCTCTCGCCAAACGTGTAATCGAATCCAAAAGAATACAAACATCGTGACCACATTCAACCATTCTTTTTGCTTTCTCAAGCACCATGTTTGCAACTTTCACATGTCGCTCAGCTGGTTCGTCAAAAGTGGAAGCCACAACTTCAGCTTTAACGCTTCGAGCCATGTCAGTGACCTCTTCAGGACGTTCGTCTATTAATAGAACAATTAAATATGTTTCAGGATGATTCGCTGCAATTGCATTCGCAACATCCTTTAAAAGCATTGTTTTACCAGTTTTTGGTTGGGCAACGATCATTCCACGCTGTCCTTTTCCAATTGGTGCAAACAAGTCCATTACTCGAGTAGATAACGTTTCTTGTTTGTGTCCAGTTAACTTAAATTTCTCATCTGGAAATAATGGAGTTAAATATTGGAAAGGCACACGATCACGAATATATGAAGGGTGACGACCATTGATTGATTCTACTTTCACCAAAGGGAAATATTTTTCTCCTTCTCTAGGCGGGCGAATTGAACCTTTAACAGTATCTCCAGTTTTTAAACCAAAAAGTTTGATTTGACTTTGAGAAACATAAATATCATCAGGTGACGGTAAATAGTTGTAATCTGAAGAACGTAAGAATCCATATCCATCTTGAATCACCTCTAAAACTCCTTCAGCTGAAACAATTCCAACTAAATCATACGTATCATCTTGTTTATCCTCATTTGGTTTGTGTTCTTGAGGACGACGATTTTGTTGATTTGGATTATTTTGATTGGCATTGTTATTATTTGCCTGATTCGGATTCCTATTTGGATTCTGATTCGGGTTTTGATTTGGATTCTGGTTTGGATTCTGATTCGGATTCCTTGGTTGATTTCTTTCGAAAGGTGGCCTTGGATTTGGTCTTGGATTTGGAGGCGTAGAGGCAGTTATTTCATTAGTTGAAACTTCATTTGTAACAGGAATCTCTGTTTTTTCTGTTTCAATAACTGTTTCTGTTGTTGCAGGAATAATTTTACCTTCTAACAAATTTCTTCCAGGACGAGCCGGTTTATTTATAGGTTTCTTTTCAACTTTCTTTGATTCTTCTTTAACAGAATCAACTGGTTGATCAAAAGGAAGTTCATTTACTTTTACTTCAATTTCTTTTGAAACTGGTGTTTCAACAACTGATTTAGGTTCAATTGGAGTTACTTCAATTTTTTCTTCATACTTAATTTCTGAAGGAGTTGCCTCTTTCGATTTAAAAAGGCCTGGCTTCTTAGAAACTGGCTCAGCCTGCTCAACTCTCGTTCTTTTTCTTTTAGGACGATCCTCAATTACTTCAGTTTTTGAAGAAGTTTGAGATTCATTTTTTTCAGAAATGAGCGTAACTAATTCAGCTTTTTTTAATGATTCAGCTTTTTCTATACCAAGATTTTTGGCCATTTCTTTAAGGTCAGAAAGTTTTTGACTCTCTAAATTTTTATTATCCATAAAATGCGTAAAAGGTGCAATGTATTAATTTGGGTATTTCAATTGTTGTTTTGGATTGTCGTAGAAGTAGAAAATACTTCCGTTATAGGATACAATAATACACATAATCATTAATATGACAAAAAAATGAAGTTATTTTTCAAAATATTTTTAAAAAGAGTGAATTAGTAATCGTTTCATCCTAATTGAAACTTCAAAAGAAAAATTCCTATCTTCACGGCATGAAGTTATTTAAGTCAATGTTCACGGTATTTTGGTATGTAGTTGCGTTCATGCATATCGGATTGGTATTTTTTATTGAAAACAAATTACCAGGTTTTGATCCCACAGGATTTAAAATCGTTCGTTATCTATTAATAGCATACCTTTTCTTGATTTCATTCAAAAGAAAAAAACTTTCCTTATGGATTTTTTCATCCATGATATTAGGAGTAGAAGTTGGGATGGATTTCCCTGTCTTTGCATTGGAAATGGAACGTTTTGGCAAGATTTTCCTTCGTTTGATTAAAACATTGGTTGCTCCTTTGATCTTCGCGACTTTGGTTGTCGGAATTGCTGGACATAGTAATTTAAAGCAGGTTGGTCGAATAGGATTAAAAAGTATTCTTTATTTTGAAATTGTAACAACTTTCGCTTTGTTTATAGGTTTGGTTTCTATTAATATTTCTCAAGCAGGAGTTGGAGTAAAGGTTGAAGCAAGAGCTCAAGATATGGAGAAATCTGCAGAACTGATGAAGCAAACAGAAGCCCCAAAAGACCATTTAGTTGAAATGTTCCCTGAAAATATTGCCAAATCCATTGCGGAAAATCAAGTTTTACAAGTGGTGGTTTTCTCGATCCTTTTTGCAATTGGATTGAGTATGGTGAAGAATCACAAGCACAAAGACATGATGCTTGGGTTCAGTGAGAGTTTGGCTGAAGTGATGTTTAAGTTTACAGATCTTGTAATGTATGTTGCGCCTATAGCTGTTTTTGGTGCACTAGCAAGTACAATTGCAAAATCTGGTGTAGGAATTCTCTATAATTTGATGCAGCTTGTTGGCACACTCTATATAGCATTAGTGATTTTCATTTTGGTAATTCTTTTACCAATTGCTTTGATCGCCAAAATACCAATCAAAAAGTTTCTTAAGGCAGTTTCTGAGCCTGTTTCAGTAGCTTTCGCAACAGCAAGTAGCGAAGCAGCTTTGCCTAAGGCAATGGAAAATATGGAGAAATTTGGTGTTCCTCAGAAAATTGTTGCGTTTGTGATTCCAACGGGCTATAGTTTTAATTTGGATGGGACAACACTTTATTTGTCTTTAGCAACTGTCTTTTTAGCGCAAATGGCTGGAATTGATTTAACAATCGGAGAACAAATAAGTATTTGTCTAGTTTTAATGCTAACAAGCAAAGGTGTAGCAGGAGTAAGAGGTGCATCTTTCGTAATTCTGGCAGGAACGGTAATGACAATTGGTGTATCAGCAGAACAAGCGAGTGTTATTCTCGCAGTTGATGCTTTAATGGATATGGGAAGAACTTCGGTGAATGTTCTTGGAAATTGTTTAGCGTCTGCTGTTATTGCGAGAAGTGAAAACGAGCTTTTTGTAAAGGAACCAGAACTTTATGTTGATTAAAGTTTAGGTTTTAAAAATTGCCCTGTTGCATTGTCTTTTGATTTAGCAAGATCTTCTGGAGTTCCATTGAAAAGGATATTTCCACCATTTTTACCACCTTCAGGGCCAAGGTCAATGATCCAATCTGCACATTTGATTACTTCCGTGTTGTGCTCAATAACAATGATTGAATGACCAACAT
>VFKM01000154.1 GCA_009885545.1 Flavobacteriales bacterium | reverse complement strand
CTTGGTGCAAATGTCGGGTAGGAATACTCACTGCTCCAGCAATTGAACCTCCTTCAGTCATTCGTTGAATGCCCGCTGTATCTGTTCCACCAGCGGTTAAAATCTCTGGTTGCCATTTAATTTTATGTTTATCTGCTGTTTTCTTCATGAATTCTACCATTCTGTAATCGCAAATAGTGGAAGCATCCATGATTTTGATGGCAGTTCCTTCTCCTAGCTTGGTAATCATTTCATGTGCTGCTGCTCCAGGTAAATCAAAAGCAATCGTTGTGTCTAAACCAAAACCAAAATCAGGATTAATGCGCATTGCCGAAACATTTGCCCCACGAATTCCAACCTCTTCTTGCACAGTAAAAACACCATAAATATCATACGGGACGTCTTTTCCTTTTAGTTTTTTCAACGTTTCAATTAAGATAAAAACAGCTAAACGATTGTCTAAAGATTTACCATTGACACAATTGCCCATTTCAATAAATTCTCTTTCTCTGGTAATTGGATCGCCAATTTGAACCAATTTTTTTACTTCTTCAGCTGATAAACCTGTATCTATAAAATAATCTGAAAGTTTGGCTACCTTATCACGTTCAGCTGCTGTCATCACATGAATCGGTTTGGAAGCCATTACGCCAATTACATCTTTTCTTCCGTGAATAATTACACGTTGCGCTGTCAGTGTTTTTGGATCAAATCCTCCAAGTGTATGGAAACGAATGAATCCTTTGTCATCAATATGAGTCACCATGAAACCAATTTCATCCATGTGTGCGCCTATCATTATCTTTTTTCGATCAGCAATTTTGACACTTCCTCTTTTAATTGCATAAATATTTCCCATGTTGTCCAACTCCACTTCGTCTGTCAAGCCTTTTAATTCTTTCAAAACGAGTTCTCTGATTTTTTTTTCAAATCCAGGGGCACCAGGAGTGGTGCAAATTTTTGCTAAAAGTTTTGTGTTGATTGCCATATTAAAAAGTTTGGTTTAAATGTACAAAGTAAATTGCAATTTGGAATTCGTAATTTGGGATTCATAATTCGATTATTCACATTATCTTTAATCTTTCTCAAATAAGAATCAATGGCCAAAGTAAAATCAGCATATTTCTGTCAAAATTGTGGACACGAAACCCCGAAATGGTTGGGAAAATGTCCATCTTGTGGTGAATGGAATACATTTGTAGAAGAAATTATTGAGAAAAATATTCCTTCGGTTGTTGCCTTTTCATCGTCGACCAGAAATTCTAAACCTCAAGCGATTCATACGATTGAAAATCAAGAACATGTTCGTATATTTTTAAAAGACGCTGAATTGAACCGTGTTTTAGGAGGTGGTTTGGTTCCAGGATCTTTGATATTATTTGGTGGTGAACCAGGAATTGGAAAATCAACGTTGCTTTTACAAATGGCAGTCGATGAAGATCAATTGAATGTGCTATATGTTTCGGGTGAAGAAAGCGAGCAACAAATTAAAATGCGTGCTGAACGCATTGGATTGACCAATCAACAATGTTATATTCTTACAGAAACCAATATTCAAAATATCTTTTTACAAGCTGAAGAAACGCAACCACAGCTTTTAATTATTGATTCCATTCAAACACTTTATTCAACGCAAATAGAAAGTTCGCCAGGAAGTATTTCGCAAGTTAGAGAATGCACAGCTCAATTATTGAGATATGCGAAACAAACAGGTGTTCCAGTATTTTTAATTGGACACATCACCAAAGAAGGATCATTGGCGGGACCAAAAGTATTAGAGCATATGGTTGATGCTGTTTTACAGTTTGAAGGAGATCGCAACCACGTTTATCGTTTATTACGTTCTATAAAAAATCGTTTTGGAAGCACGAATGAATTAGGGATTTATGAAATGCTTGGAACGGGATTAAGACAAGTTGAAAATCCTTCTGAAATATTGATTACGAATACTGACAATACTTTAAGTGGCATTTCTATCGGTGCAACATTGGAAGGAATGCGACCAATTTTAGTGGAGGTTCAAGCATTGGTAAGTTCTGCCGCTTATGGAACGCCTCAACGCTCTTCTACTGGATTCGACAGTAAAAGATTAAACATGTTGCTCGCAGTGATGGAAAAGCGCTGTGGATTCAAATTAGGAGCAAAAGACGTCTTTTTAAATATTGCTGGTGGAATTAAAATCGATGATCCTGCAATTGACTTGGCAGTTGTCGCAGCTGTTTTATCTTCAAATGCTGATTTACCAATACCAAAAAACATTGCACTTTCGGCTGAAGTTGGATTATCTGGCGAAGTTCGACCAGTTAACAGAATTGATCAACGCATCTCCGAAGCAGAAAAATTGGGCTTCGAAAAAATTATTATTTCAAAATACAACAAAGGAATTGAACAAAAGAATTTCAAAATTGAGTTGGTGAAATGTGGGAAAATTGATGAGGTGGTGAGGGCTCTTTTTGGGTAAAAAGACATAAGACTGAAAGACAAAGGACAAAAGACTAAAGGGTCGAAAAGTAATTTGATTTTTGGAAATTAGTATATTGTCATCAAGTCCTTTGTCTATTGTCTTTAAACAAAATAAGAAAGTCCAATCACCATCATTGAAGCATCGATTAAAGCATAATATCCTTCTTTTCTTTGCTTGTTGATTCCAAGGATTAAAAGAATTGACGATATACTTCCAATGTAAAAAACGACATTATAGCGCATATTTTCATTGACTATTGCGATAATAGATGTAAAAAGCAAAATTAACAAAATCGAAAACACCTTTGAACGTCTAATTCCTACTACTTGGGGCGTGGTTTTTTGAGTTGGGAAATCATATTCCAAATCACGGATATCGAACGCAATTGTTAAAGCGACGAAATAATAAAAGTACGCTAGCAGTTCTGGAAAAATCGTTGAACTAATTCCATATTCATTTACCCAAGGAAAAGCAATTATGATTGTGGTCCAAACAAAAGCAATTAACGGAGATTTTAAATAGGCAATTTCTCGTAAGCTTTTTTTTCGAAAAGGAACAACATAAATCAAGCTGACTAATCCAGCTATAAGTATCAATGGAATGATTTCAAATTTGCCGATTAAAAACAGAAAAGAGATGAACCCAACAACACCAGAAATTCCAACTAAACTTTTCAAATAAAATTGATGTTGCTTCACCCATATTAGCCAAGGAGTGAGATGGGCATTTTTTTTTGCTTTGAATAACCGTTGAAAATTGTAAACGGAAAGAATTGCACAAAAACAGGTTATTCCATATAACCACCATTTTTCAATTCCATAATTAAATGCTGTTCCGGCTGTCAGGCAAAATGCAGAGAGTCCAACTAAATAATTTGAATAAACGATATGTTGAAAAGTTGGTTTAATAGCTCAACTACTCAATTTCCGCTAAAACACTATCAACAGATATTTCTTGAATGCATTGACAGCTTTTTTTCTTTTTACAAACCGGGCAATTAGGATCAAATACCAAAACGCGCACATTTGTACCTAATGGTTGCCATCTTCCTGGATGAATTGGTTTTCTTGGTGAAAAAAGCCCAATTGCACGAACTCCTAAAAACCCTGCAATATGCAAAGGACCGGTTGAGCAAGCCACTAAATTTTTCACTTGAGAAATAAAGTAAATCAATTCTTTGAGGGATAATTTACCCGTTAAATCAATAATATTATCGTTGATAGGCAAATTCGATCGAAACAAATCACCTTCTTGTTCGGTTCCTGTAAAATAAACTGTATATCCTTTTGCAACCAATTCATTTGCCAATTGCAAGTAGGATTCCATAGGCCATTCCAAAGCACTTCCTTGAGATTTAGGATGCAAAACGAATGTTTTTTTATTCTTTTCTAAGGCATTCAATAAGTCACTTGGTAATTTACAGTGCTCAACTTTAAATGCAGTTGTCATACTCATTACCTCATCCAATGATGGAATTACTGTCAAACCCAATGGTTTAAGCAACTCAAAATTCAATTGTGATTCGTGCAGTGCTGAATTCTTCCTTGTAAAATTTAATCGATGAGAACATGATAATAAATGAAAGCTTCGGTGTGATGTGCCAATTCTCATAGGGATTCTCGATTTTTTGGCTAAAGCGGCAATCTCTTTATTTGGAAAGACATGAATAATTACATCCGCTTTTAATTCCTTTAAGGCTTCAGATCGTTGTGAGGTAGGTAGATTTTCAATCAATTTCCAATCAACAAACTCATCAACAACAGAAAAACAATCGACAATTGCTTTAGTATAATCCCTTCCTAAATATATAATTGAAACATTAGGAACATTGTTCTTCAACCAAACACACATTGGTAAAGTCAACATCACATCCCCTATACTATCAGTTCTTGAAATAATTATTCTCATTTTCTATTCTTTTCTTTGTTTAATCGTCTCACTTCTTTGTATTTGAATTGATTCGATAAACCACTAATTTGAGCAATCTTAAATCCAGCGTAACCGTCCAAAAATCCTTTCTTAATAACATACATAGAAAAAAATCGCCCAAAACCAGACAAATATGGTGATAATACACCAGCTTTTTTTCCTTGATTCACATACTTTTGGGCTGTTAAATTCGAATAATGATCTGCTCTTTTTCTGTGTTGTTCGTAATTAACATATGAAAAATGGAATAAATCTCCATTTAACTCTTTTATCTCTATATCCTTTGGAACGTCCAACTCCTCGTGAACAATATCTCCTACCCATTGACATTTGTCTTTCGGAAATAACCTAATTTTCAAATCAGGATACCACCCTGAATAACGAATCCATTTTCCACAATAATTTGTCAATCGATTGATTTTTCCTATTCCATTAAAATCAGAATTCTTAATTTCTAAAAGACTTTTTCTCAACTCTTCACTTACTTCTTCATCAGCATCTAGGGAAAGAATATATTCGAATTTCGCTAATTTATTTAAGAAATTTTTTGAGGCAGAATAACCTTCCCACTCTCTTTGCTTAAAATCTACACCTAGCTTATTGCAAATTTCTGCTGTTTTATCGGTGGAATAGGAATCGAGTACAATGATTTCGTCAGCAACTGTTTGTAGAGAACGAATACATCTTTCAATATTTCGTTCTTCATTGAAGGTAATAATAACTGCTGAAATTGTAATTGCCATAGCTAAAGGTGTTTTTCTAATTATTGAGTTGAAAAACTTCGGTTTTATTTTACCCTTAATCGTTGGCCGACTGTTAATCGATTAACATTCACTCCAGAATTTAGTTTAGACAACTGACTTTGTGTTAATCCATGACGTTGGGCGATTTTCGAAAAAGTATCTCCTGATTTTACGGAGTAATATTTTTTCACAGGTGCTGTTTGAGTTACAGGTGTCTGCGTTTGTGTCGTTCCACCGGGACCACTTTTTAACTGCAATCGTTGTCCGACATAAATATTCGTAGTTCGAAGTGCATTCCATTCCATTATTTGTTCTACAGTAACGCCATATTTGGTTGCTACTGTTCCAAGTGTTTCTCCCGTTTTCACTTTATGGTAAATGTACGATTGCAATACAGGAGGGGTTCCGATAAGGGTGTCTTTGGTTTCTACCAGCACTTCTTCCAAAATTAATGGCTTTGGATTCACGATAGTAACCGAAGCGTATGTCTTTTTCTCCAATTCATACAATTCATCTTCTAAACTCACCAATAATCCAATTTTCTCAAGCGGCCCAGAGATACACTGGTTCGGTTTTGTATATGGAATATAAGTTGTTTTATAAACGGGATTAAGGGTTTTGATGTCTTCTACTGGCCAATTCAATAACTTTGAAATGCTCGCCATATGAACTCCGCCAGATAAACACATTGTGTCTAATTGTGCATAATGGACTTGTACATCCATCGGAACAATGTTGTGTTCAGCGTGATAAGTTAACAGATAAGCAGCGGCTATAAAGTTTGGAACATATCCTTGCGTCTCAGCAGGTAAAAAGGGGCGTACCTCCCAATAGGTAGTTTTATTTCCCGATCGACGAATTGCTTTGTTGACATTTCCAGGGCCTGCATTATAGGCTGCGAGAGCTAAATTCCAGTCGCCGTATATTCCATATAATTGTCTCAAGTACCTACATGCAGCATCTGTTGCTAATACAGGATCCATTCTTTCATCGATGTATGAGTTTTCTTTCAATCCAAAATATAGCCCTGTTTTGTACATAAACTGCCATAAACCTAGAGCACCGGCACGTGATTTAACTTGTGGACGTAAACCGCTTTCAATAACTGACAAATATTTCAATTCTATAGGCAATCCATATTCCGCCAATTTTTCTTCAAACATTTCAAAATATAGCGTAGAACGACCTAAAACAATGCGAGCAAATCCTCTTCTATTTTGAGCAAAAAACTTTATTGTTGAAAGAGAGGTTGCGTTACAATCCAAATGAAAAGGACTCATTTCATTCATTTCTTCGAGTCGTTCACAATAAATATCATCAGAAAATTGAGGATTATCACCTTGTTCATAATTCAATGCATTGATAATCGAATCGTAATTATTTTTATTTATGTAATCCGCAAGAAACAATTGCAAGCTTTGCTCCACAGTATTAATAAAAGCGTTGGTGTTTAGCGAATCGCTTGGTTTTACAAGATGTGCAGGCGTTTGCGTAAACGATATGTTTCCAATTAAACAAATAAATAAGATTGCGATTAAATTCTTCATACTTATTTTAAGCTTTTTTCAAGATGAGAAGAAAAATCAAACACTTGTTTTTCACCAAAATTCTTTCCCATAACTTGAATACCAAACGGCATACCATTAGAATGTTTTCCTAAAGGCAGAGATATTGCTGGATTGCCCGATAGATTCGCATGTACAGTGAAAATATCTTGTAAATACATTTTAATTGGATCTTTAACGGCATTCAATTCAAATGCTGTTGAAGGTGTTGTGGGTAATAAGATTAAATCAAACTCCTTTAAAATTTCGTCTGTTCTGTTTTTTAGTACACGGCGAACTTTTTGCCCTTTTGTATAATATGAATCATAAAACTCATTCGATAGAACGAATGTCCCGGCCATAATTCTGCGTTGAACCTCAGGCCCAAAACCTTCAGATCGTGATTTTTTATAAGTGTCTTCAACTCCTTTTGCTACGCTACTTCTATATCCAAAATGAACACCGTCAAAGCGGGACAAGTTCGAAGATGCTTCTGCAGTTGTAAGCACATAATAGGTGGGTACCATATATTCCAAATAGGGGAAAGATACTTTTTCAACCGTGTGTCCGTTTTCTTCTAATTTCAGAATAATTTCATCCATTCTAGCTGTAACTTCGGGATCAATTCCTTCGGTCTCAAAACTTTCTTTAATTACAGCAATTTTTAATTTTCCGATAGTATCAAAATCACTAAATTTTTCAACCAGCTTATTTGAAACAGTAGAGTCAAATTCATCTTCTCCAGCCATAACTTCTAAAAGTAGTGCTGAATCTTCCAATGAATTAGTAAAAGTCCCTATTTGGTCAAAGGACGAAGCATATGCGATTAATCCGAAACGGCTTATTCGACCGTAAGTTGGTTTAATTCCATACGTTCCCGTAAAAGATGCTGGCTGGCGAATCGAACCACCAGTATCACTTCCAAGAGCTGCGGTGCACATTCCAGAAGAAACTGCTACAGCAGATCCACCGGAAGAACCACCAGGAACAAGTTTATTGTTGAGATTATTTTTTACAGGTCCGAAAGAAGAATTTTCATTAGAGCTACCCATTGCGAATTCATCACAATTTAAACGACCAATGATCACAGCATCTTCGTCAATTAAACGTTGAACTGCTGTTGCCGTGTATAATGATTCAAAACCTTCAAGAATTTTAGATGCTGCAGAAACTTTATGTCCTTTATAACAAAGGTTGTCTTTTAAGCCAATCACCATTCCAGCAAGTTTACCAGCCGTTTGATTAGCAATTTTTGCATCAACGATAATTGCTTGGGCCTTTGCTGAATCCTCAAACACTTCTAAAAAAGCATTTAAATCAGAATTTTGGTGAATAACTTTTAAATAGCTTTCAACAATATCCAAAACCGAGCTACCCGAAGCAAGGGTAGACTTTACTTCAGCAAAAGTATTTTGCATTTAATGAAATTTGATTAGTTTTTTTCTTCTGTTTTAGCTTCGACTTTTGTTTCGTCTTCGCCTTTAGAAGCGTCTTTAAACTCTTTAATACCTTTCCCAAGGCCTTTCATTAATTCTGGAATTTTTTTACCACCAAAAAGCAAAACAACTACAGCTAAAATTAGAATAATATGTCCTGCACTTAGAATTTGTAAAATCATAACTTTAAATTTTAATTCACACAAAGTTAAGGATTTCTTACTAAAGCACGCTTGTTATTTGATGTATTGTGTTAAATAAACAAAAAATGCCTCCCAAAATTGGAAGGCATTGAATTTATAAATCTATTTTTTTACAATTTTCTTGCAACTTCAACTTCTTCAAACGCTTCAATTAAGTCGCCGATTTTGATGTCGTCAAATTTATCTACGTTCAATCCACACTCGTAATTGTTTTTCACTTCTTTCACGTCGTCTTTGAATCGCTTCAATGATCCAAGAACTCCAGTATGAATAACGATTCCATCACGTATAACACGAATTTTAGAAGAACGTTTGATGATACCGTCCATAACATAACATCCTGCAATTGTACCCACTTTCGTGATCTCGAATGTTTCGCGGACTTCAGTTGTTCCAAGAACTTTCTCTTCAATATCTGGAGAAAGCATTCCTTCCATTGCAGATTTAATTTCTTCAATTGCTTTGTAAATGATAGAATATAAACGAATATCAATTTGTTCATTATCTGCCAATTTACGCGCAGCCAATGATGGACGAACTTGGAAACCAATAATAATCGCATCAGAAGCTGAGGCAAGATTTACATCCGCTTCAGAAATCGCTCCAACACCTTTGTGTACAATATTTATTTGAATTTCTTCAGTAGATAAGTTCAATAATGAATCAGATAATGCTTCGATTGAACCATCCACGTCACCTTTAACGATGATATTAAGCTCTTTAAAGTCTCCAATCGCCAAACGTCTACCAATCTCATCCAATGTGATGTGTTTAGTTGTACGCAACCCTTGTTCTCTGTATAATTGTTCTCTTTTAGAAGCAATTGTTTTCGCTTCTTTCTCATCATCCATTACGTGAAACTTATCACCTGCACTTGGTGCACCGTTGATTCCTAAGATAGAAACTGGTTGTGATGGTCCCGCAACAGAGATAACTTTTCCGTGTTCATCATGCATAGCACGAACACGACCGTAATTTTTTCCAACTAGAACAACATCACCAATTTTCAATGTTCCTGCTTCCACAAGCATATTTGCAACATATCCCTTCCCTTTATCAAGAGAAGATTCAACTACAGTTCCAATAGCATTTTTATTCGGGTTCGCTGTTAGCGTAAGCATTTCTGCTTCTAACAATACTTTTTCAAGTAACTCATCAATGTTTAAATTTTGACGAGCAGATATTTCTTGACATTGGTATTTTCCTCCCCAATCTTCAACAAGGATGTTCATTACAGAAAGTTGTTCTCTAATTTTATCTGGATTAGCTCCGTCTTTATCAATTTTATTGATTGCAAAAACCATTGGTACACCCGCTGCTTGAGCGTGAGATATTGCTTCTTTTGTTTGAGGCATCACGTCATCATCCGCTGCAACAATAATAATTGCAACGTCTGTTACTTGAGCACCACGTGCACGCATCGCTGTAAAGGCTTCGTGACCTGGTGTATCCAAGAAAGTCATTTTTCGACCATCTTTCAGTGTAACGGAATATGCTCCAATGTGCTGAGTGATTCCTCCAGCCTCACCGTCTGTTACGTTAGCATTACGTATTTTATCTAATAACGAAGTTTTACCATGGTCAACGTGTCCCATTACAGTAATGATTGGTGGACGCGCCACTAAATCTTCTTCTCTATCTTCTTGAACAGGTATTGCTTCTTGAATTTCAGCACTAACGAATTCTGCTTCGTAACCAAATTCTTCAGCAACAATTTGGATTGTTTCTGCGTCTAATCTTTGATTAATTGAGGCAAAAATACCTAATGACATACAAGCCGAAATAACCTGAGTCGGAGAAGCACTCATCATAGAAGCAAGTTCTGATACAGTTACGAATTCCGTAAGTTTCAATACTTTTTCTTCTAATTCAGCTGCTTCCATTTCGTCTTGACGACGTTGGGCAACATTATCTCTTTTTGTACGACGATTTTTAGACGCTTTTGATTTCCCTCCTTGATTAGAAAGTCGAGCAAGTGTGTCTTTAATCTCTTTTTGAATATCCTTTTCTTGAATCTCAGGTTTAACAAACTTTTGTCCTGGTTTCTGAAAACCACCTTTGAACGGCTGACCAGTTCTTGGCGCATTCGGTCCTCCTGGTTTTGCTCCTGTTGCTGCCGCACCTGCTTCTCCTGGAGTTGGGTTGCCTTCAACTTTTTTAATTCTTTTTCTCTTTTTACGAGAATCTGCGTTAAATGGACTTCCTGGTCGAACTGTTGGTGTTTTTGGTTTTTCAACAGGTAATTCTATTCGGCCTAATACCGTTGGCCCTGAAAGGACTTTTCGCTCAACACGAATTGTTTCAATTTCTTTAGGTGCTTCATCCTCCTTTACTTTTTCTTCTGAAACTGGTGTTTCTTCCTTCTTCTCTGGAGCTACTTGCGTTACAACAACTGGTTTGGTTGGAGCAACATAAGGTGTTTTCTTTTTGTCAGGACGAGTTTTAGTATTTAATTTGTCCAAATCGATTTTTCCAACAACTTGAACCTGAACATCTCCCTCTCCTATTGTTTTTGCCTCAACATTTTCTTTTGTCTGTTCTGTTTTTGGTTCTTCATTCTTAGGAACCACAACTTCTGCAGCTTCAGAAGCTTGACTTTTAGGCGTTTCAAAAACTGAACGTTTAATCTCCTCTACATTAATTGGATCAGAGTCATCAAAATCTTCATTTTTCTCAACAATTTCTTCTTGCTTAGAATCGCGAATCGAAATTGTTTCACGTTTCTCTCGTTTAATAGATGAAGTTTTTGAAAGTTCTTTCAAATCTTGATCAGCAGAAAATTCCTTTTGAAGAATATCATAGTATTCCCCTTCTACTTTAGAATTTGGATTGTTTTCAATCTTGATTCCTTTTGATTCAAGGAATTCAACAATCGTAGAGAGCCCAACATTGAGTTCTCCAGCTGCTTTTCCTAATCTTATTGGTTTTCCGGCCATATAATAATGTGTCCTTCGTTTTTTTACTTATTCAGTATTACTAATTCATTTGAATGTTTTCATTATTCAAATTCTGATCGAAGAATTCTAAATACTTCTTCAATTGTTTCTTGTTCTAAATCTGTTCTTTGAATTAAATCCTCAGGACTCATTTCAAGTACAGATTTTGCGGTATCGCAACCAACTGCTTTTAATTCATCAATAATCCAGCTATCGATTTCATCTGCGAATTCTTCTAAGTCAACATCTTCAACATCAACTTCTCCTTCACGGTAAACATCTAGTTCATATCCACAAAGTTTTCCAGCCAATTTAATGTTATGTCCACCTTTACCAATTGCCAAAGAAACTTGGTCTGGCTTTAAGAAAACTTTCGCTCTTTTATCCTCTTCATTAATCTCAATAGATGAGATTTTTGCAGGTGACAAAGATCGTTGGATTAACAATTGTGGATTGTTGGTGTAATTGATAACGTCAATATTTTCGTTTCTCAATTCACGAACAATTCCATGAATACGAGAACCTTTCATTCCAACACATGCTCCAACTGGATCAACTCTATCATCATATGATTCAACTGCAACTTTCGCTCTTTCTCCTGGTTCACGAACAATGCGTTTGATTGTAATTAAACCATCAAAAACTTCAGGAACTTCTAATTCGAATAAACGCTCTAAGAATTCAGGCGCCGTTCTAGAAAGAATAATTACTGGACTACTGTTACGCATGTCTACTTTTGCAACAACAGCGCGAACAGTTTCGCCTTTTTTGAAATAATCTGAAGGTATTTGTTCAGACTTAGGAAGAATCAATTCATTTCCTTCATCATCCATCACCATGATTTCTTTCTTCCAAACTTGGTAAACTTCTCCTGTAACGATTTCGCCAATTCTTTCTTTGTAAACTTTGTACAAATTATCCTTCTCTAATTCCATGATACGAGAAATCAAATTTTGACGAAGTGACAATACATTGCGTCGGCCAAAGTCAGCAAACTTAAATTCTTCTGTAACTTCTTCGCCTATTTCGAAATCTGGTTCAATTTTAATTGCGTCTGAATAAGCAATTTCCGTATTCGGGTCTTCAACTTCTCCATCATCAACAATCTCCTTATTCAAGAAAATCTGAACGTCACCTTTATCTATATTTACAATAATATCGATGTGTTCATCTGTATTGAACTTCTTTTTCAACATTGCACGGAACACATCTTCCAAGACATGTTGCATTGTTTGCTTATCAATGCTTTTTAATTCTTTGAATTCCGAAAATGAGTCTACTAATTCAAGGCTATTCATATTTACCTATTTAAATGATATAACAATTTTTGTTTCTTTAACTTGATCCATTGGGAACACATGTTGCTCCACAATTAGCTCTTTCTTCTTTTTCCCTTCAGGCTTTTCCATTCGGGATGTTTCAATAATTATCTCTTGTTCAGAAGCGGCTTTTAAAATACCTTCCAATTTTGTTTTATCATTCAACAAAACTTTCACTTCTTTTCCTATATTTTTATCATATTGTGCCATTACGCGAAACGGCTTGTCTAATCCAGCAGAAGAAACATGTATTTCGAAATCTTCTTCCTCTCGATCAAGATTATGCTCAACATTTCTTGAAACCGACATACAGTCTGTGATAGCAACACCACCCACGTGTTTGTCGATTTCAACATGAATAACATTTGTAGTAGAAATCGATAAATCAACAACAAACAAACCATTCGCTAATTCAGCGATGCGCTCATCAATTAATTTCATTACTAACTTTTTACTAATCATATGTTATAAAAAGAGGGGACTTTCGTCCCCTCATTATGTCTT
>VFKM01000120.1 GCA_009885545.1 Flavobacteriales bacterium | reverse complement strand
CATAAAATTTAAATTCTTCATACTCAGTTGGATTATTAGAAGATACACCTTTACTATCATAGCCAGAAATAAATGAAGCTGGATTACTATATGCATTTATAATCCATTGCGAAAGTTCTACCCTCAGTTCTTGAGGAGTTTTATTTTTATTAATTGGATCATTAGAATAATTAATTGAACTAAAGAAACAATTATTATCGGTACCAGATATAGGTATTATATCAAAAATATCATCAAATTTATATTTACAAATACTATTAATCCTATTTCTTATATCTTTTGCATCCATTATTTGATTATATTTATTACAAAAAGATTTTTATTTTTTATTTTTATATACTATTTGATTTAGAATTAAATTTACATAAAAATGGACTCATTTATTATAATAGCTATTTTGGTATTTTTAATTTTTCTATATCTATGTTTTAAGTATAATTCAAAAAAAGTCCCAAAAACTATCATAGAAGAGAACAAAGATACATTAAAGTTTGATGTCGTTTCGCCGAATAAGAAAACTAACATGCTTTTTGAAACAGCTGACTTACAACATTACTTTGAGAATACGAATACCAAACCTAAAGAAACATTCATAATACATCAACCTGTAGAAGAGCCAAAGGCAATTAACAATATAGCAGACGATGTTAATAATTTTGATTTGACAGATCTTTTCCAGCCTCAAGAACCAATGCTCCAGCTAATACCTATGGAGCAAGCAGCATTGATTCGGCAACTTCATCAACAAATAATGCCAATTATGCCAATGATGCCACCAGTGGTCGGGATATACGACCCAGAGGCGCAAAATGTACACGATAGTGAGGTCGGCCGCGGTGTGAGAAAGATCTTTAGCGATCACACTTTGTTAAAGCATGGTGAGTTTGATGTAAATATACTAATTGATGATATAATTGATTATTCGGCTGGGAAAAATGCGATCGATCGCGGAAAGATTATAACCGTGCTGGACAAGGTTAAACAGCGCAATGCCACAATCACCAATGTGAATAATGCAACGGAACTCGAGCTACTGTCCACTGTTTGGAAGGCCGCTACGCAAAATCCCAATATCAAAGACATGCTATTAACTCAGATAGCAGATACATTTGAAAACTCCGGCGTACTCTGTCCCACAGGATTTGTTAATCGCATCTCCACTGCATTAGTTGTTGATAACCCAGAGCGCTTCCCTAAGACAAAGGAACTTTATAATGCAGAGATTATGCAAATCGCCTCAAATCTAAGGAATGAACTAGAACTGGATACCGCATACTCATCAAAGGATGATGTGGAAAAAAGTATAGAATTCAAGGCTAAATTACTAACTAGGCTCGAAAAGGATTATGACGGGATTTTAACAGTTGAAGAAATACAAGCGCTAATTGCATCATGGATTGATTTGATTTAATCCCCTGGGGATTTCCACTAGAGGTCGCCTAGCTGTTCTAAGGGGCATATTTAAGCAACTCCCCGGGAGATTCCTCTGGTATATTACTATGCAGTTTCTTAACAACAAAAAAAAATAATATTTTTAAGGAATTTAATCAACATCACTCTCTTCAGAGTGGCAATCATTTTCATTTATTAGAACAGGCATATCGTTATCAATGATTAATTCGTCAAACTCATCACAAATCTGCTTAACGCGATATTCAATATTAGTTCGACTAATCATCTCCAAATCATTGGAGTTATATGTCTTAATGAGAGGTATATCAGATACCTCATACTCAGGCAAAGATTTTGCCGAAGAGTTGCTTATAATAGCAGCAGTAATACCCAAAACCTTTGTAGTTATTTGCTTATTATTACGCAATTGATCCAAGATTTTCTCATCACGGGCCTCAATACTTTCGGCATTCTTTTTTTGAACACGACTCATATATGTATAATAATCACTCGACTTACAAATAATACTAGCATCATGATAACTATTTCTACGAATAATATTCTCATACATAGTATCAAGCATCGTGTAATATAATATTAACATAATAGTTAGAAGTGTATTATTGCTATATTTTCGAAATATCATATTCAAATCTATCCACGATTGTCGAATATCATCATTAGACAAATTTAAATCTAAATTACAAATATAATTCAATAATATTCTAAATTCATTGATATCATTTACATCAAATATACCAAGTAAATCAATAATAATTTCGAAAGTTATTATATTTGGTATATTTGGATCATTAAGACTTTGTGTCTTAATATTAAATAACTTCAGAAAATCATCAGAATTAGATATAAACTTCTCTAATACCATTTTGATTTCGATAAATTCATTAGTTTTTTCACTCAAAGCCTTGGAATAATTATCTTGACTATAAAGAGATTTATTCTCTTTGATATACTTAATATAATTGACATTTTTTTTAAGTATGTCAACTAGACTCTCTTTAAAGATTACAACAATATAATCCTGACGAAAGTCAAAATCTTTTAGTAGAGAACATAGCATCTTATCAAAGAACTCATACATATATTCTTTCAAGTATTGTGAATCTTTAATAGTCTTAGAGATCAAATCATTAACCAAGTTATCCAAGATATACATTTTCGATTTACAGACGTTAGTGATATTATTATCCATTTCTGTAGAAAATTGATCAGAATATTCAGCAAGTTGCTTATATGTCTTTTTAGTATACTTTTTCTTAAGCTTGGTTTTAATCTCAGCAATAAGCTTATACTCAATTAGATCTTTTATTTCAGGTGTTATGGCAATATCTGAAAATTCATCAATAATCATGTTGAGGATATTACTCCTACAATCATTCAGATCTCGTTCAAAATTTTTATGAATTGCGCTCTTAATATGATTAATATTAACAACACTATTAGTTCGTAAACTCATTAATAGAATGCCATGAAATTTAGCCAAAGCCTTCTTTCTAGCATCAATTACCTTTTGCTTAGTAGTTTCATGATGGCCTTCATTACATTCGAATCCGAGATCTCTCTTACTAAAACATGCATCATATTTAAAATTCTCATTTGTAGGAAAAATGCCAATCTCTAACCTTTGCTGTAAATGAAATACTAGCTGGTTATCCATATAATTTTTATATATAGGATGATTTCGCAAAAGATTAACTTGCCACCAAATAAATAGAGCCTCTTTCCTAACACTTCTATAAGGAAAATCCTTGGTAAAGATTATCATATTATTAGAATCAATACTCAAATCAAAATACTTAATCAAATAATCGAAACTAATCCAATTTCCACCATGTGTAAAATTTCTCAATAGGTTTACAAATTCTAACTCAGAAACATTATCGCCCCAATTTTCTTTTATATATGTAAGATTTGCACCTGTTTTGATACCATCTGGCAAATCTTTAACCAACTTATCTTTTTTGATAGTTGGGTTAGATTTAAACCAAATTTCTGTATCATTGAAAAATTTAAATATTTCTGACATATCTGATAAATATGAGATATTTATATTTTATGATATTAAAATTCAATTTTTTTATCTCAATATTTATAGATATCAGAAAATGGTTATTAAGCGTGAGAAAAAAGAAATACTTAAAGAAGTTAAAAAAAATATACCATATGAAGACTCGTATGATAAATTTAAACGAGAGCGGAGGGAGAAAGAGGTACAAGAAATAAATGATAAAAAACAAAAGGAGCTTGATGCTGCTAAGGAACTTGAAAGAAAAGAAGATATTATTTTCCCATATTTAGATAATTTAGTAGATCAAATTTCTGAAAAGAAATCATGGACTTTTTGGGCATTTCCTGATAGGACTGGATTTAAAAGGTATAAACATTTATCACCAAAAGAGATGCAAAAAATGATTAATGAAGATATTGACAAATATAAGAATAGAAATATAGTATATTTTCAGATGTGTCCATATCATAGAGCTAAGAAAGATTCATTTCATAGAAGTCTTGGTACATTATTTTATGTAAATATAGTTTGTAGAACTATAGATAATGATGGTAATCTAACTAAAAATGATAAACGGGCATGGGGTTGTACATTTGTATGGCAAGCAGAAGATTTTAAAACTACAAAGTTTTCATTTAAGCTTTTAGAGACAATAATGTATCCAATAGCAGCAAAGAAAAAAATATGTTATAGTTTGGGCGGAACTTCGATTACAACAATTATTAGAGATCTAGAGAAGAAAAAATTTGACTTCTCTGATGTCCTCAATCCATTAGCTGGGGTTTAAAATGTTTTAAACAGAT
>VFKM01000129.1 GCA_009885545.1 Flavobacteriales bacterium | reverse complement strand
TTGGACAAAACAACACACCACAAGAGTCGACAAATTCTAATACCAATACTATTTCGGTTCCATCGGTTCAGTTAAGTGACACCATACAATCGAAAGAGGAACTTGATTTAGAATTAAAAACAATTATTACTCAAGATAAATATAGATCATCAAAAAAAGTTTCTGAAAAAAACGTGAATGAATCTGCTAAAGATGAAATGCCAGCTGCAGAAAGTGAAGCAGGTATGTCAAGTTCATTTTCATTATCAAAACAACAAGCTGCAACTCAAAGAACACAGCGCACGCCCAATTCAATGCAGCAAGAGCAAATGAACAATATTGTATTGCAATTAGAAGAGAATTCACCTGAATCTTTTGAATTTCATTATTATAAATATGTTGCTGGGAATTATGATGTTGATTTAATTGAACATTTGAAAAAAGCGGAAGTGTTAAGGCCTGCAAATTCTGATGTTCAGATTCAAATGGCAGCTTATTATTTGATAACTAAAGATTCAAAAAAAGCACTTATTTATATGGATAAAATTATTGCTTCAACCAGATTAAGTAAAGATGTTATTGATTATGCGGAAGATTTAATTCAATCTGCTCCTGAAAATGGAACATTAATAACGCATGGATTTGATGATTCATTTGCGATAGCTTATGTTCAGTTATCAAAAAGAATACGATCTGATGTCAGACTAATATCTCTTGATTTTCTTCAAAGTGTAAAGTACCAAGAAACATTGAAATCAGAAGGTTATATTTTGCCAAGTCGAACAATTATAGACGTAGCTTATTTTCAAGACTTCTGCTACAAAAACGCTTTGAAAAACCTGAGTATTTCTATGACTGTTCCAAAAGAATATTTGACTGGAATCCAGCAGAATCTATTTGTTGTTGGTCTAGGTTTTGAATACCATACGGATTTAACATTCAACAATTTTTACAAAAATGATTATTTGTGGAATGAGGTTTTGACTAAAAAACTGATTGATAATTCGACCAATGACAAGGCCAAATCGTTATCCTCAAATTACTTACCGATGCTTTTACATCTTAGAAAAGTTTATACCGAAACAGGGGAGGAGCAAAAGGTAATTGAAATTGATAAATCATTGGATAAAGTGGCAGTTCAATGTAAGAAGTATGATCAAGTTCAAAAATTGAAAAGTTCTTATTGATGCGCCTTTTCAAAACCCAACATAAAACGTTGACCGATGAGTCTTTGATGCAAGCTATCTCAAATGGAGATAAGCGTGCCTTTGATGAGTTGTACGCTCGTTATGCTGGACCATTGTTAGGTTATTTTATGAAAATGCTTTGGCGTGACCGTGAAAAGTCTGAGGATTTTGTTCATGATTTGTTTGCTAAAATTGTGAATAAACCAGAATATTTTGATGTTACACGTTCATTTAAAACTTGGGTTTATTCGGTTGCGAACAACATGTGTAAAAACGAATACAAAAAAGCTGAAGTTCGAAAAGGAATGTCAAATGGTTTAGATAATCATTTTTCATTATCTGATAAAAATTCGAACGTAATGAATGAAGTGCAAGATAAATTTTTTCAAGAAGCATTTCAAAAGAGTTTGACAATATTAGATGATAAACACAAAGAAGTCTTTTCGTTAAGACATTTAGAAGGTTTATCGATAAAAGAAATTGCTGAAGTGTTGGAAATAAGTGATGGGACTGTAAAATCCCGCTTGTTTTATGCAACAAAATATTTGGCAGAAAGTTTAAAAGAGTTTAATCCTATAGAAAATCGATAAAGATGGAAAAGGAATTGGTAGATATAATTGAAGATAAAAAGTTTATTGAATTGACTTCTTCTGAAAGGGAATCATTGAAAGAATGGTGTTCAACGGAAGAGGAATTTGATCAAATGAAATTAGTGTTTTTAGGCGTTGAGCAAATGAAAACAGCTCAAGTAATTACTCCAAATGCGAAAACAAAAGATTCGTTGGATGCTATTTTTGCTCAAAAACACAGTAAGGTTCCACCAGTATTTTGGTACAATACTGTTTTTACAGTTTTGTATCCAACTGATAAACCAATTCAAAGAAGACCGTTGATGCAAATTGCCGCTATTGGATTGATCTTTATGTTGGCTTATCCTTTTGTTTCTGGTGATAATATAATGGAAACTACTCCTCAATTAGCGAAAGTGGAAAAACCAGCCATTAAGGAAGAGTTAAAGTCTTCATCAACTGAAAAGGATAAAACAATTGTAGAAAATTTAGATGAAAACATTACAGATGTAGCTGAAGTACGATTGCAAGAAAGTACGATTGAAATGAGTCCTGGAGTAGAAGGTTTTACATTTTCAAGTCCAGAACTGACCGTTATAGGCGATACTTATTCTTGGACCACGGATGCTAGAGTTGATGCTGCCTCAAGTTTAACAGGAGCTGTTTCAAATCATCCAGATGGAATATTTATTGGAAGTTCAGCTGTTTCATTTTCCCAAGCGGCAAGTTCACAACCAGCAGTTTTTGATTTGTTAACAGCAACGTTTTAAATGGACACTACAAAATGCTCTTTTTCTTGCTGTGTTCGTTTTAGAATTATGCCCATTCTAAATAAATCCATTGTAACGTGGTAATCTTCTGATTCACAAAGTTCTGTCCATGCCTCAAACATAGAATTACTCCAACGAATATCGTCGAGAATAAATAGAGTGTCATTATGACTGTGTGGATTTAATAATTCTAAATAGTTTTTTAATGCAACACCATCGTGATGCCCATCAATAAAGACGACATCAAATTTTTCTCCAGAATAAGAATTTAAAAATGAATTGAATGTTGAATGTACACTTTCAATGTTTGTACAATTTAATTTTTTGAAGTTTTCTAAAGCTTCATTTAGCGTGGCTTGACAAGCCTCAACGGTTATAATATTTGATTCTGAATTTCCTTTACTAAAATGGATCGCACCAATTCCTAGCGATGTTCCAAATTCTAAAATTCGCTTAGGCTTGTAAAATGCAGAAAGATGGTAAAGTAAATCACCATATTTTCCTTTGGAAGAGCTTGTTTTGAATAGTTGAGAAATCTGTCGTTGATTGCTTAGTTTTTTTGAACCAACTCCAAAATCTTCAATTGTAATTGATCGATTATCTGCTTTTAACGATTTGAACAATTTTTCACGCTCTTCAATAAAGTTTTCATCGAGTTGAATTTGCATACACTGATCTACAAAATCATATACAAAAGGAGAATGTGTTCCATGTCTTCCCTTGGCATTCCACCGATATTTTATATATTCGAAAGCTAAATTCACATTACAAAATAAAGAAAACTTTCTCCAATTCATGAAATATCAGTTCACAGATGAAGAAATTCACAATCAAAAGCTTAAAGTATTCAGTGAAAACCCTGAATTAGAACTGATTGCGCCGTGTAAGATTGGTGAAGGTATTTTGCGACTTTCTACTGGTGAAAAGGAAGAATATGCTGAGATGTACAGAAAACATCATGCACCGATCAGTTTTTTCATTCCAGCTTCAGGTTCAGGATCTAGAATGTTTCAATTTTTATATGATTTTTTAGATGAACCGAATGATGAAAATAGAAGTCAAGTAGAACGTTTTTTAAATTCAATTTCTGATTTTGCATTCTTCAAAGAAATTCCAACGGAAATGCAAACTGTTCTTCAAAACCAATCGATTTCGTTCGAAGCAATAGTTACTTATTTGTTAGGTAAGGAAGGATTGAATTTTGGACAATTACCAAAAGGATTAATCCCATTTCATAACAACAAGAACGAAATATTAAATCCATTTCAAGAACAAGTAATTCATGGTTCGGAATTGGGTAAATCGAAAATATCGTTTCATTTCACCATTCAACTAGCGTATGAAAATCAAATTCATGATTCAATAAAGCAGATAAAAGCATTTGACACTACCTTTTCTGAACAGTCCATAGAATCTAATTCTATAGCATTTAAAGAAGAAGAAGACGTGCTTTTGAATGATGAAAATGAAATTATTTCAAGGCCAGCTGGACACGGAGCGTTATTGTCACATTTAAATCATATCGATAAAGAAATTGTTTTTATAAAAAATATTGATAATGTTCAGCATTCAAAAAACAAAAAAACTTCACTTGATACTTGGCAAGAACTAGGAGGAATCTTTTTACAGTTTAAAGAAGATGCCTTATTGGTATTTTCAAGTCCAACAAAGTCAGCCTTAATTGAATTAAACGACAAATACCAAGTGTATTCAGAATCACAAATTGAAGGGTGTAAAACAATTGAAGAAATAAAGGCATTATTGAACCGTCCAACAAGGGTTTGCGGTATGGTGAAGAACCAAGGACAGCCAGGTGGTGGGCCATTTTGGATCACTGATCAAGGTATAATATCAAAGCAAATTGTAGAAAAATCTCAGATTTCAAATAATGTTGATCAAAATAAAATCTTGATTCAAAGTACCCATTTCAATCCGGTTTTGATTGCGGCTTCTCCAATTTCATTAGAAGGAAAAAAGCTTGAGTTAAATGAATTTTGCGATGATAAAAAGTACTTTATCGTTCATAAAAAACACCATGGTCAAAAAATTCGTTTCATAGAACTTCCTGGATTATGGAATGGTGGAATGGCTTTTTGGAATACTATTTTTGTTGAAGTTCCAAATGCAACATTCAGCCCTGTAAAAACAGTTCTAGATTTGCTAGACGAACCGCATATTGATTGAAGAAATGAACAGATTCGTTAAAGGTTAAAACAATTTTTGTCGCTTTAACATGTATTGCAGAAGAACTTGATCCACACCTTTGTCAATGTCTGCAGGCATAAAATCAATTTGATAATTTGCACAGCGCATTTTTAATTCATTAAAATATTTTGAGATAGAATCAACATAAAATTCCTTTATTTCTGCTGGTTGCAATTTCAAATTTTCACCAGTTTCCATATCAACCAAATTGTATGGTCTGTTCTCTAAATTAAAGTCAACTTCTAAATTTTGATTCACAACATGAAATAAGATGACTTCATGTTTATTATGTTTTAAGTGCTGTAAAGCTTGAAATAGTTCGTCCAATTTTTCTGGGTCATCTAATAGATCAGAAAAAATAACAACTAAACTCCTTTGATGACAAAGTTCGGCAACATCGTGAATTGCCTGGATAGCATTTGTGTCTTTTCTGGTTGATTCAGAATAGTTTGTCATCCTTTTTTCTAACTCACTATAAAGATATCGGTGATGAGTCATGGATGATTTTGCAGCTGTGTGCAATTCAAGTTTTTCGTTAAACAAAGAAAGTCCAACAGCATCTCTTTGACGTTTTAAAAGCTCAATTAATGAAGCCGCAGCATAAACAGAAAATTCAAATTTATTCAATTCAGCATCTTTTGGAAAGAGCATAGAACTTGAACAATCGATAACTATTTGACAACGAAGATTCGTTTCTTCTTCATATTTTTTAGTAAATAATTTTCCACTTCTCGCAAATAATTTCCAATCAATATGTCGTGTTGATTCTCCTTTGTTGTACAAACGATGTTCTGCAAATTCAACAGAAAACCCATGAAAGGGACTTTTATGCAAACCTGTTATAAATCCTTCAACAACTTGTTTGGCAAGAAGTTCAAGATTTCCGAAATGGGCTAATTTTAATCTGTCTATTTTTCCGTTCACGACTTAAAATTAGTGAAATTTATGGTTTGTTATGAATTGCATTTGAAACTTAAGATTAAATGAATGATTTCTAATTAAATTTACCGAAATAAAATTATTATTTTGGACAACCGAACATATTACGAGCAAAGAATTAAAGATAATCAATTAGAATATATTCAAGCGAAAAGGCATTATCAGTTAATTGGGTCTTTGCGTTTAGCAGCTTTTGTTTGTGGTTTATTATCTGGATATTTTTTCTGGGGAAACGTTACAGTTTTGATTCCCGTACTCTTCTTTTTAGTTCTTTTTTTGTTTTTGGTCCATCTCTCGGTTAATGCTAAGTACGTAAGAGACAAATTCAAGCTTTTAATTGAAGCCAATGAATTAGAATTGGCTGTTTTGAATGGAAATTGGTCAAGTTTTAATGATGGTAATGAATACAGAAATGCTAATCATCCATTTTCTTTTGATTTGGACATTTTTGGAAAAAAGAGTTTTTTTCAATTGATAAATAGAACTGTTTCAAAGAAAGGATCAGACTTGTTAGCCAGTCAATTAATGGAAGGTAGTGAATTCGTTGATTTAACAAATGAAGCAATTTTGGATTTAACTTCTCAACCAAATTGGTGTCAGGAATTTTTAGTTGAAGGAAAGATTTTTAAATCGGAAAATATAGAAAAAGAGTTTCATTCTATAAAGGAAATAAAAGCTAGTGAAGGTTTGGTCTCTAGGGTGTTAAGAATTTTGATTCCTATTTCCTCTATTACGATAACGCTCCTTTTTTCATTTGAAATTGTCTCTAATTCATTCTTTGGAGTGTATATTTTGATTGTTTTTATACTTATAGGCAGAAATTTGAAAGTTGCCAATAAGGTTACTACAAATGTTACGTCATATTCGAATCAAGTTAAAATGTTTCAGAGACAATTACTATTATATAGTAAAGTGGAGATTCATTCTGAGAAGTTAAATAAAACACGAGAATCGCTTTTTTCCGATCAAGAAAACTTATTAGCATCATTGAATCAACTTGAGAAAATTCAAGCTAGAATGGACGTAAGAATGAATTTAATCGTTGGAACAGCTTTGAATTTCTTTTTGGGATGGGATTATCAAGTGTTATTCCAATGGGAAAAATGGCGAACTGAAAATGAAAATCAATTAGCTACTTGGGAATCACAATTGGCTCAATTGGAAGTATGGATTTCAGGTGCGATTTATATGATCAATTTTCCGGAAACAATTTTTGCAAAATTCAATCAGACTCAAGAAATGAAAATTGTTGGATTGGGACATCCATTTGTGCTCAAAGAAAAAAGAATTGTTAACGATGTTATTCTTGAAAATAAGGAGAATTTTATGATAATAACAGGTCCAAACATGGCTGGTAAAAGCACCTATTTAAGAAGTTTGGGACTTGCAAATATATGTGCAAATGCAGGTTTCCCAGTTCTTGCTGAATCATGTAATATCGTTAAATTAAAATTGTATTCAAGCATGAGAACTTCAGATGATTTGACAGTCGAAAGTTCTTATTTCCATGCTGAATTAACACGGCTTAGATTTATCATGGATGCAATTGAAAAAGGGGAGAACGTATTCATTATTTTGGATGAAATCTTGAAAGGAACCAATTCTAAGGATAAAGAAATAGGTTCAGCTAAATTTCTTCAGAAGTTAAAGAACTTGAACGCAAAAGGTATTATTGCTACACATGATCTGTCTTTGTGTAATTTATCAAATGATAGTTTGGCGTTTAAAAATATGTTTTTCGACTCAACGATAACAGGTGAAAACCTTTCCTTTGATTATAAAATTAGACCTGGAATCTGCCAAAACATGAACGCATCGTTTCTGTTGAAGCAAATGAAATTAGTAGATTAAAAAAGTGAGACAGGTTAACTTTTCTCACTTTCAATTTTTTCATTAATTTCACGTTGTATTCACATGGTAAAATATATTCTAATATTAGTTATTTTATTTTCGATCTTTTCGTCGAAAGCACAAGTTATTGATCCGAAGCATACATTTAATATTGAGCTTGGCTTGCCAAATAGTTTAGTCAATGAACCATTTAAAGATATCATGCAAGGGTTGGTAAATGTTGCACCCTATTACCAGTATAAAATTAACAGTCAATTTGTTGTGGGATTAGGGATTAAATACTCTTATTTCGCAATTAATGAATTTAAAGTTTCTGATCCAACTTATGGAGGAATGCACACAGGAGGTATTTTTTTGAAAGCAGGTTGGGAAAAATTCCATACCGATCACTTTGCAACTGAAATAGGATTGAAATTCGGCTATACGCAAAATTATTTTGTGTCTGATAGAAATGATTCCATTGGTGTAAATCCTAGAATAGTAAATTCAACGTATTTGGAACCATCAGTCAGTTTGATTTTGACAGCTGATGAGCAGTCATCTTATCGTCTTATCGTTTCTTATGCATTCCAAGGATTTGGATTTCGACCTGATTTAATTGGGTTGCAATCATTGGGTGGCTATGATCCTAGTGATTTTAACAAAATTTCCTCATTCTTAATAGTTGGATTTGGATATACGCATTATTTCAAATCTAAACGTTAGTAAGCAATCAAATGAATCTAAGTTTCCAACAGATTTGTTTTGAAGACAATATTCATATTGCAGACATCATTCGCTCTGTACTAAAAGAACATGGGCTAAATAAGCCTGGGACAGTTTATACTGATCCGACTACTGATGCTATGTTTCAACTTTTTCAAACCGAAGGGAGTATCTATTGGATTGCAAAGAATGACAATGAAATTATTGGTGGTTGTGGTATTTTTCCGACAAGAGGTTTGCCAAAAGGATATGCTGAAATGGTCAAATTATATGTATCATCAGCATATCAGGGACAAAAGGTTGGATATCAATTGATGGAAATTTGTTTTGATTCAGCAGTAAAAATGGGGTATGACAAACTTTATTTGGAAACATTGCCAGAATTAGATAAAGCTGTGAGCATTTACGAAAGATGTGGTTTTCAATTATTGAAAGAACCGTTGGGTGATTCTGGGCATTTCGCATGTCAGATATGGATGCAAAAAGAGTTGAAATAATTTACAGCGTTAATCAAGCCCATTTTTATTGATTCGAGTATCTTTGACAAAAAAAAGTGTTCGTTCAAACAAATACAATTCAAGCTTTAAAAGGTTATTTCAAAAGTCGACTAAACAGTCAGTTTTCGGAAAGTGAATTAAATCTAATGCTCAAAGAAGCAATTATTCAAAGATTGAATATTACTAGAACTGAGTATTTGTTATGTGATGATAAATTACTTTCTGAATCAGATTTATTGTTTTTCAGAAGCATTGTAAAACGATTGTTAAACAATGAGCCTTTTCAATATATTATAGGTACAACAGAATTCTTTGGGTTGGAATTAATAACAGATGCACGTGCTTTAATTCCACGTCCAGAAACAGAAGAATTGGTTAAATGGGTTACAGATGAATATGACGTTTCTGATTCAATCCAAATTGCTGACATTTGCACTGGTTCTGGTTGTATAGCATTGGCAATGAAATCACATTTCAAGAACGCATCGATACTGGCTACTGATTTTTCGCAAGATGCATTGAATTTAGCTGATACCAACGCTAAAGCTCTTAATTTGGAAATTGAATTGGTAAATTCAGATGCTATTAGCAATGACTCACTGGATTCAATACAAGAAAATTCATTTGATTGTTGGGTATCAAATCCCCCATATATTCCGTATTCTGATCAATTAGAAATGGCTGCTAATGTATTAGAATTTGAACCTCATATGGCCTTGTTCGTAGAAAATACTGATCCTTTGATTTTTTATCGAAAAATAAGTGAAAATGCCTTGGTTTATTTGAAGCCTGGGGGGGCAATGTTTTTTGAAATTCATGAAAGATTCGCTGAAGAAACGATATGCATAATGAAAGAGTTGGGATTTGTTAACATCCAATTGAGGAAAGATTTACAGGGTAAGGATAGAATGTTAAAGGGACAAAAGCCGTAACTTCACGGCATGAACAATAGTGAAGCTCAAGAAGAAATTCTAAAGTTGTCTGAAGAGATTAATAAGCATAATCACCTGTATTATGTGGAGAATAAGTCAATTATTTCGGATTATGATTTTGATTTGTTGTTGAAAAAATTACAAGATCTTGAAATTCAATTTCCTGAGTTTGCCTTTGATTACAGCCCCACAAAAAGAGTTGGAGGCGATATTACAAAGAAATTCGAAACTGTTGTTCATCGTTTCCCAATGCTTTCTCTCTCAAATACGTATTCTGAAGAAGAAATTATTGAATGGGAGAATAGATTGAAAAAATTGGCTGAAGGCGAAATTGAATACGTTTGCGAGTTAAAATATGATGGTGTTGCAATCGGAATTCGGTATAAAAATGGATTTCTTTTAAGAGCTGTTACCCGTGGAGATGGAAATCAAGGAGAGGATGTGACAATCAATGTCAAAACAATTAAAACGATTCCATTATCGTTAAAAGGCAATTTTCCAGCTGATTTTGAAATTAGAGGAGAGATTTTTATGCCTTTAGAAAGCTTTCAAAAATTAAATGCTGAGCGAGAGGAGAGCGATGAACCGTTATTCGCAAATCCAAGGAATACAGCATCAGGGACACTGAAAATGAAAGATTCAAAAATAGTGGCTGACCGTTCTTTGGACTGCTATTTATATGGCGTTTATGGAAATGATTCGATTATCGAAGGGCATTTTGAATCTGTCGAGAAAGCAGGTGAATGGGGATTTAAAGTTCCATTAGTTAAAAATCGATTCATAGAAAAAGTAACTTCCATTGATGGTATTATGAATTACATTCATTTTTGGGACAAGGAACGAAACAATCTTCCCTTTGAAATTGATGGAGTTGTAATAAAAGTAAATAACTATTCACAGCAAAAATCACTCGGTTTTACGTCAAAATCACCTAGATGGGCAATTGCATATAAGTTTAAAACTGAACGCGTAGAAACGAAGTTAGAATCAATAACATTTCAAGTAGGACGAACTGGGGCGATTACTCCAGTGGCTAATTTACTGACCGTTCAACTTGGCGGTACTTCTGTTAAAAGGGCATCATTGCATAATTCAGATCAAATAGAAAAATTGAATTTACACGAAGGTGATTTTGTCTATGTTGAAAAAGGCGGGGAAATTATTCCAAAGATAGTTGGAGTCAATACGGAGAAAAGAAATCAATCTTCTCCAATAGTAAAGTTCATTGAGAATTGTCCTGAATGCAATACTGCTTTAGTTCGTAAAGAAGGAGAAGTACAACATTATTGTCCGAATGAGTTGTTTTGTCCTCCTCAAATGAAAGGGAAAATTGAGCATTTTATCGGGCGAAAAGCAATGAACATTGATGGCCTGGGTGCCGAGACAGTCGATTTGTTATATGCAAAAGGGCTTGTTAAAACGATAGCTGATTTATACGAATTGACCTTTCATCAATTGGTAGAATTGGAAAGGATAGCCGATAAGTCAGCGAATAATATTATAAGTGGTATAGAAGTGTCCAAAACTGTTCCGTTCGAACGAGTTTTATTTGCACTTGGAATTCGTTTTGTTGGTGAAACGGTTGCTAAGAAATTAGCGAAACATTTTAAAACAATAGAAAATATCAAAGTAGCGAGTATTGAAGAATTGATAAATGTGGATGAAATTGGAGATAAGATTGCCATTTCAGTACAAAATTATTTTTCCAATAACGAAAGCCGTCTCCTGATCGAAAAATTAATCAGTGCTGGATTACAATTTGAAATAAAAGAAAAAGAGGGTGCGACCAATAAATTAGATGGCAAATCTTTCGTCGTTTCAGGTGTTTTCAATTCTTTTTCTCGTGATGAAATTAAAGAGGTAATAGAGAATAATGGTGGGAAAAATGTCTCGTCTATTTCTTCAAAAACAGATTATGTTATTGCGGGTGAAAATATGGGACCAGCAAAATTAAAGAAAGCTTCGAGCCTCGGAATAACAATATTAACCGAAGATGAATTTATTCAATTATTTAATTAAATGAAGATGACAGATAAACCGAATTTTTGGTTGGGAATGAAAAAATTAGTTGTTGTATTTCCATACGGAGATGAAGCAAACTATAAAGCCTATCGTTCAGCATTTGATCTATTATTGAATAAGAGTAATGTCAAGGAAGTGAAATTGATAGTGGTAATTCCAGAAACGTTGAAAAAGGAAACATTTAAACCACATGTATTGATTCATTTTCTATCTCCAAAAGACATGAATTTTTTAGGAAAAATTAAAGATGAATACCTTAAAACAATTCTATCAGAAAAATATGATGCGCTCCTATGGCTGGAAGTGGAAGATAAAAAAATAGCAAAAATACTTTCTCCTCTGCGCGCTAATTGGAAAATTGGAGTGAATACTTCTTTTGATTTTTTCTCAATCCAAGTAAATTGCAATTCGAATAACCCATCAGAAATAGTTAACTTTGCACAAAATATACTCGAAAAAATTTCTTAATATGAATAATCCATTTATAGGCTCTGGAGTTGCACTAGTTACTCCATTTAAACAGGATAAATCCATTGATTTTGAAGCGCTTAAAAAATTAGTCCGCTATCAAATTGATGGTGGAATTGACTTCTTAGTCGTTCAAGGGACTACAGGCGAGTCTCCAACGTTAAGTCAAGCAGAAAAAATGGAAATTTTAGCTACTGTGATCGATGAGAATAAAGGACAATTAAAAGTCGTTTATGGTTGTGGGGGAAGTAATACGATCGAAATAGGAGAGTTGTTTAAAAAAATTCCTGCTGGTGTAGATGGAATTCTTTCTGTAAGTCCATATTACAACAAACCAATTCAAAACGGGATATTTGAACATTATAAATACATTTCTTCTTGTACGAATTTGCCAATTATTTTATACAATGTACCTGGTAGAACTGGTTCAAATATGACGGCTGCCACAACGCTTGAACTTGCTAAAATAAGCAACATTGTTGCGATGAAAGAAGCTTCTGGAAGCATGGAGCAGATTATGGAATTGATTCAATTTCGACCAGAAGGATTTGGTATTTTAAGTGGTGATGATGCAATAACTTTACCTTTAATTGCTGCAGGTGCTGACGGTGTTATTTCTGTCGTTGCGAATGCTTTTCCAAATCAATTTTCTAAAATGGTGACTGATTCATTAGCTGGAGATTACGTAAATGCTAGAAAAGGACATTATGAATTATTACCAATAACCAAAATGTTTTTCGAAGAAGGAAATCCTGGCGGTGTAAAAGTGGCACTTGATGCATTAGGAATAATGTCAGAAAATATGCGTTTACCATTGTGTCCTGTTTCAGAATCTTTACGCTCTCGAATTACTGTGGAGACGAATAATATTATTAGTAAAAAGTAAAAGATAAAAGGTTCCTGAGCCTGTCGAAGGACCTTTTTCCTTTTTTATAACGTGTAACATTTAAAACAAAACGAATTTATATCCTCAATGGAAAAATACCAAGCGATAGTTGAATTAATAAAAAAATCAGAGAATATTTTAATTTCTTCTCATAAGTCTCCCGATGGGGACTCTATTGGAAGCTCTTTGGCTTTGTATCATTTTATCATCGCTTTAGGCAAAAATCCAGTCGTATGCCATGCTGATAAAGCGGCAGATTATATTAATTGGGTTCCAGGTGCACAGAATATTGTTTTGTTTGAGAATAATTCGGAAAAGACAATAGAATTATTTCAAAATGCTGATTTGATCTTTTGTTTAGATTATAATTCAGCTGATAGAGTAGGAAAAGATATAGAGCCATTGTTAATTGCTTCGAAAGCAAAAAAAGTAATGATTGATCATCATATGAATCCATCTGATTTTTGTGATATAGTCGTTTCAGAAACCGCAGTTTGTTCTACGTCACAATTGATTTTTGAATTGATAGATCAATCTGGAAATGTGAACTTATTGAATGAGAATATTGGAATTCCAATCTATTTAGGAATAATGACTGATACTGGCTCTTTTCGGTTTTCTTCAGTTCAAGCAAGAACACATGATATCCTTGCCCAATTAATTCGCACAGGAATTAAGCATCATGAAATTCACGAAAAAGTGATGGACACAAATACAGTGGACCGTTTGCAGTTACGTGGTTTTGTAATCAGTGAGAAATTAGAATTATTGAAAGATTTTCCAGTGGCGATAATGTCGGTGACGGAAGAGGAATTGAATAAGTATAATTACCAAAAAGGAGACACAGATGGACTTGTAAATGTGGCTCTTTCCATTGAAGGAATTCAAATTGCTGCTTTTTTTAGTGAAAAAGATGGACAAGTGAAAATTTCTTTTCGTTCGAAGGGGGATTACTATGTCAACTTATTAGCAGGCGAAAATTTTGAAGGTGGAGGTCATAAATATGCTGCTGGCGGAATTAGTTTTAAACCAATTCAAGAAACTATTAATCAATTTAAATCGTTGTTACCGAAATACATCTAATGAAAAAAGCGTTTATACTCATATCTTTAATTGTTTTTGGCTCTTGTGGTGATTCCACAGAGAAATTGCCAAAGGAAATAGATTGGGATAAGGAAAAATCATTGCAATTCAATAAAGATTTAGCGTTAGAACAAGAAATCGCGATTAGCCTTTTTTTAGAACAACATAAGGATTGGGATATGGTAAAAACTGGTTCCGGACTTCAATATGTATATATAAAAAAAGGAACTGGTGATTATGCACAAGTTGGTTTGATTGCAGAAGTTGAAATGGCCGTTTCCTTGCTTGATGGAACAGAATGTTATAAGACTGAAAAAGACGAATACCAAGAGTTTATAATTGATAAAAGCGATATTGAAACTGGCGTTCAAGAAGGGATTAAGAAAATGAGAATAGGGGACCATGTCAAAATGATTATCCCAAGTCATTTGGCGCATGGATTAGTTGGTGATTTAGATAAAATCCCACCTTTGACAATCATTTTAGTTGATATACATTTAATTGGATTAAAAGAATGAAATTAAAAAGTGTAATTTATTTCTCATTATTATTGGCTTCGTGTGATATTTCAGGAGTGAAAAAAAATGATAATCCTGTTGAAAAAAGGGGAACAAATAAGAATAACATTCTAGATCGAGAACATAAAGTAATTGCTGCTAAGAAACTTGCCAATGGCATATCTATTCAATGGTATGAGCAAGGAAAAGGAGAGTTTTTAGCTGAAGGAGATTTAGTTTCTATTGACTATAAGGTGAAAATTAAAAATGGTTCTGTAGTAGATGGAAATCATTTATTGAATAAAGAGTCCTTGCCTTTTTTGGTTGGATTTGGACTTCAAACACCCGGTTGGGAAATTGCTTTAAGAGAAATGAAAGTAGGTGATTTTGCAAGAGTGTTAATTCCAAGTAAATTAGCCAGAGGAAGCAAAGGAGTTGAAGGGTTAATTCCTCCGAATGCTGATAATTTGTTGTATATTAGAATTTTAAATAAAAAAAATCCAGATAGAATTGTTGATGGCACTAAAGTATGGATACTTGAAGAGAATAAAGATAATAAGTTGAAATTCAATGACAAAACAAGTATAGTTTTTCATGGAATGGCAAGTACTCCTACAAACGCAATGTTTTCAAATACCTTTAGAACAAATAGACCGTTTACGTATCGTTTAGCTGATCATGGACTTGTTCCAGGCTTAAGAAAAGCGTTAATTAATGCTAAAAAGTCGGATAGATTATACATTGTCGTACCTCCTTCAGAAGCCTATGGTAACGAAGGATATTTGGATTTTGTGAAGTCAAACGAAAGTGTCTTTTACAATGTCTTAGTCATGGATGTGGTTAAATAAGCATTGTTTTTCTTATATTTGGGGTGTAAAACTAGATAAATAAGGGTGTTTTGATTGAAAACATCACGAAAATTTTTGTTATGATAAAAAAGTTATTCTCCATTTTTTTCTTTTTTGTTGCTATTTTTCCAACACGTGCTCAGAAAATTATCGATACTGTTGAGACTTCTAATGGACGCATGTTTATTTACGCTAATAGAACTTGGGAATACGAAAAAGATAAAGGATTTGATGGCATTTTAAATCCACGCATGTATTCCATACTTACGAAGGATTCAACACTCAATTATGTGCAAACTTGGGATAATAATACCTGTTACACCTCTGCTCGAAAAAATGATCTTTCTCGATTAAAAGACACGCTATGGTTATGTGTATTAGAAGATGTACATAGCGAATATGTTTCGCCGGTTGACGGCATTGTTACTTCTAGATATGGTTATAGAAACGGTAAACACCACAGTGGTATAGATTTAGATTTAGAAACCGGTGATACAGTAAGAAGTTGTTGGTCTGGAAAGGTGAGATATTCTAAATATAATGATGGAGGTTTTGGAAATTTGGTAATCGTGAGACATTACAACGGTTTAGAAACTTTTTATGCCCATTTGAGCAGGTTGTTAGTTGTTCCAGATCAAGATGTGAAAGCAGGAGATATTATTGGATTAGGTGGTAATACGGGACATTCATTTGGTTCTCATTTACATTTTGAAGTGCGTTTTTACGATGCTTCGATTAATCCTGAAGAAGTGATTGATTTTGAAAAAAAAGTGTGTAAAGATGAAAACTTATTTGTTCATAAAGGATTATTCAGACCAGGAGCTAAGCCAACAGATACATTGGATGAAGGAGAAAGCCCTGTTCAAGGCGTTCCAATTGCACAGAAAAAATACCATAAAGTAAAATCTGGAGACACTTTATCAAACATTGCTTCAAGAAATAACACTTCAATATCAAAAATTTGCCAATTAAATGGCATAAGACCAACGACAACATTGCAAATAGGAAGAAGTTTACGTGTGAAATGAATTCCGACTTAGCAGCTAAAAAAAACAATTATAAGAATGACATTATTTAAAAACATATTAATCATTTCTTTCTGTCACTTGATTTTAAGTTCTTGCGCTGATTACAACAAAGTTGTTAAAGGCGATGATTACGTGCGAAAATTTGAAATGGCAAATGAGCTTTTCACAAAGAATGAATTTATGCGTTCTGTAACGCTTTATGAGCAAGTGTACCAGCGAATGCCTAAAACTGGAGAAGGTGAATTGTCTTATTTTAGAATAGGTAAAGCTTACTACGAGGAAAATGATTATTACATGGCTGGCTATTATTTAGGGGCTTTTACTCAAAGATTTCCATTTAGTCCAAAAGCACAAGAATGCTTGTTTTTATCTGCAATGTGCTCCGTAAATAATTCGCCAGAAATGTCTCTTGATCAGGTAGAAACAGAGTTAGCAATTAATAATTTGCAACAATTTATTGATAAATATCCTACATCAAATTTGGTTGATTCTTGTAATCAGATAATGGATAAATTAAGATTTAAATTAGAAAGCAAGGAATATGACGCTGTTAAATTGTATTCGAAAACTCAAAATTACAGAGCAGCCGCAACAACGTCGATAACTTTTATGGAAGATTATCCTCGTTCAATTTATAAAGAGGAAGTGTTTTACATTTTAATAAAAAATTCACGTTTTCTTGCAGTGAACAGCATCGAGAATAAAAAAAGAGAAAGAATTGAGGAAACTATTGAAAGATATCGTACTTTTGTCATCGAATTTCCCAATTCAATTTACAAAAAGGAAGTCAATGACATCAGCGATGAAATGAATGTGGAGCTTCAAAATTTTAATTACGGAAAATAAATTAAAATGAATTTTAAAAACAGTACAGCAGAACGTTCAACAGTAACAAGAGATACAGTTGAAATGGAAAAAAATACGGCGAACATCTACGAGTCAATTGTAGCTATGTCAAAACGATCAAATCAAATTAGTGTTGAATTGAAAGAAGAATTGACACAAAAATTACAAGAGTTTGCTTCTACTACAGATAATTTAGAAGAAATTTTTGAAAATCGTGAGCAAATTGAAATTTCAAAGTTCTATGAGAAATTACCTAAGCCAGTGGCTATGGCAATGCAAGAATTATTGGAAGATAAGATGTTCGTAAGAATGCCAGAAGAAAAATAAAAACATGCAAGGGAAACGCATCCTTCTTGGTATAACCGGAGGAATTGCAGCATACAAAATCGCATTCCTTGTTCGTATATTAAAGAAATTAGGGGCAGAAGTCAAATGTATAATGACTCCTGCCTCTTGTGATTTTATAAGTCCCCTAGTTCTTGCAACACTTTCTGGAAATCCAGTAGGAATTGAGTTCTGGAACAAAAAGACCGGTGTTTGGACAAATCATGTAGAATATGGTTTATGGGCAGATCTCTTTGTTGTTGCTCCATTAACAGCAAATTCTCTTGCTAAAATGGCACATGGCGAATGTGATAACCTCGTTTTAGCAACGTATTTATCAATGAAATCTCCTGTCATAGTTGCCCCGGCAATGGACTTGGATATGTATGCTCATCCAACAACTAAGCGAAATATTGAACAACTTAAAAAGGATGGGGTAATTATTATTCCTGCTGAAAATGGCGAACTTGCTAGTGGTTTAGAAGGTGAGGGTAGAATGGCTGAACCAGAAACAATTGTTTTGGCTATTCAAAACTATTTTTCAACGCTATCACCGACAAAAAGCCTTGCTGGTAAAGAAATTTTAATTACTGCGGGGCCAACTTATGAAGCGCTTGATCCAGTAAGATTTATTGGAAACCATTCATCTGGCAAAATGGGTTTAGAACTAGCAAAAAAATGCCTAAACCTAGGGGGGAATGTCACATTAATTTGTGGACCAATCAATCTCGACTTGAAGCATAAGAATCTGAAAGTTGTTTCAATTACCACAGCTGTCGAAATGTTAGATGCGGTTCAATTAGTATGGGGGAAAATGGATATTGGAATTTTCTCTGCTGCCGTAGCTGATTATCGACCAAAGAATGTTGTTAATGAGAAGATTAAAAAGTCAGAGGATAATCTAGTAATCGAATTAGTGAAGAATCCAGATGTTTTAGCCTGGGCAGGTTCTGTTAAAAAAGAATCACAAATATTAGTTGGATTTGCTTTAGAAACAAATGATATGCTAGCAAATGGTGAGTCCAAGTTGAAAAGAAAAAATTTGGATTTAATTGTTATGAATAATTTGTCGGATAAAGGTGCTGGTTTTGCGGGTGATACTAATAAAATAACTCTATTGGACAATCACAATAATTTAACTAATTTTGAGTTAAAGTCTAAGTCAGAAGTGGCGCAGGATATTGTTGAATATTTGATCAATCTCAAAAAATGAAAAATATTTTTTCTTTCTTACTTTTTGTTGCTTTAACACCATCATTCAAAGCACAAGAATTAAATTGTCAAGTGAGTATTATTACGGATGCTCGTTTAGAGGTGACAAGTGTTGAAAAAGAAATTTTTGAGCAATTGAAGCAAACAATTTATGACATGATGAATACTACTCAATGGACGAAAGATAAGTTCAAAGTTGAGGAACGAATCAATTGTAATATCCAGCTTCAAATTAATTCAATACCTTCATCGGGAACCTATGCTGGATCAATACAGATACAATCTTCGAGACCAGCATTTAGTTCATCTTATAATACGACCGTTTTTAATTTCCAAGATGATGATATCAGTTTTGCTTACTCTAGAAACGCAGTATTAATTTACGCTCCAAATCAATATAGAGATAATCTAACTTCAATTTTGGCTTTTTATGCATACTTCATTATAGGGACGGATTATGATTCTTTTGGTTTAAAAGGTGGAACTCCATATTTTAACGAAGCCCAGTCTATTGTTTCAAATGCCCAATCTTCTAATGCTCCGGGATGGAAGTCAAACGAACAAGGAAAAAGAAATCGCTTCTATTTAGTTGATAATATTTTACATCAATTATTTGAGCCTTTGAGAGAATGTAATTATGAGTACCACAGAAAAGGAATTGATGAATTATATGACGATAAAGTTGCTGCTCGAAAATCTATGTATGAATCGTTGAATAAATTAACTAAAGTTATTGCCACACGTCCAAATTCAATTAATGTTTTGAACTTCGTTCAAGCAAAGTTAGAAGAGCTAAAAAACCTATATAACGATGCTGAACTGAAAGAAAAAACGGATGTAGTAGCGTTGTTAAAGAAAATAGATCCTGCTAATTCTTCAAAATATCAGGCAATTCTGGAATAATGCTAAAATCTTTGCGAATACAAAATTTTGCGTTGATTGATCATTTAGAATTATCTTTCAATTCTGGTTATACCGTAATTACTGGTGAAACGGGCTCAGGAAAATCAATATTATTAGGAGCGTTGAATTTGATTTTAGGAGAACGGGCTGATTTTTCTGTGATCGGTCCAAGTTCAGACAAAGCAATTGTTGAGGCTGATTTTGAATTGAGTCAATATATTCTCGAAGATTTTTTCAAAGAAAATGACCTCGATTATGCGAATCAAACGTTTATCAGAAGAGAAATAAATGTGAACGGAAAATCAAGAGCATTTATCAATGACACCCCTGTTTCTTTAACAATATTGAAAGAATTGACAAGTCTTTTGGTAAACATTCATTCTCAATATAACACCCTGGAATTAAAAAGTAAGGTATATCAATTAGAGACTGTTGATACCTTGGCAAATTTGAATTCGACAAGAAACGAATTCTCGAGAAGATATAAAATACTCCTCGATAAGAAATCCGAAATTGAAACTTTAAAGAACAGCTTAGCCAAATCACTTCAACAGAAGGATTATAACAAATTTCAATTAGAAGAATTGGAAATTTTAAATCTCGATCAGACAAATTTTGTAGAAATTGAATTGGATTTAAAAAAGGCTGAAAATAGTGAAGAAATTATTGGTGCTTTTACTTCAGTTTCTGAAGTAATTGATGGAGACCATAAAGTCACAGACCAAATACGTTCATTGCTCACAAGTATCGAGAGAATCAGAAACGTCGACGGAAACTTAAATAATCTGTATGAACGCATTAATTCTGTTTTGATTGAATTAAAAGATATTTCTTCTGAAGCAAATAATTCAATTGATTTTACAGAATTAAATCCTGGTAAAATTGCTGCTCTCACAGATTCTCTTAATCGTTATTTACATGTTTTAAAAAAGCATAACTTCAATAATCAAGAAGATTTAATTCAATATAGAAATAGCCTGGAATTTGATTTATTAGATTCGGAAGTAGCTCAAAATCAAATAAACAAACTAGAAATTGAGTGGGATTTATTAAATAAAGATTTACATAAAGATGCACTTATACTTCATAATGACCGCGATAAAGCTGTAGAGTCAATTTCTAGTGAATTACAAAATAGTTTGGATGAATTAAAATTGCCACAAACCAAATTGGAATTTAAATTATCATTAAGAGATGAATTAAATCAATTTGGAAAAACAGATGTAAATATTCTTTTTTCAGCAAATGTTGGCGTTGAAGCTATCCCAATTGAAAAAGCGGCAAGTGGAGGTGAATTATCTCGCGTAATGCTGGCTTTACAAAAAATGATTTCTGAAAGAAAACTTCTTCCAACTGTACTTTTTGATGAAATCGATACAGGTGTTTCTGGTGAGGTAGCTCAAAAAATCGGTTCGCTTTTACAAAAAATGGGGGATCATTTTCAATTAATTGCAATTTCACATTTACCACAAGTAGCTGCAAAAGCAAAACATCATATGAAAGTTGAAAAATCGATTTTGGGTGACAGAACGATTTCTAAAGTGCACGTATTGGCTGAAAATGAGAAGGTTGAAGAAGTTGCTCGTTTGATGAGTGGTGAACAAATAACTAAAGCGGCTTTAGAAACAGCCAAGGCATTAATGAATTAAATGAAGGATCAGTTTAACCTTTCGTTCGATATTCCAGAATTCTTTCATAAAATTGAATATGGAAAAGATATTCTTTTTCTTGGAAGTTGTTTTTCTGATGAAATGGCAATAAAAGCGAAACTTCAAGGACTTAAAGTAGATTCGAATCCATTTGGAACAGTATTTCATCCTCTCGCAATTAGTCGATTTATAAAAGAAACTTTAACGAAGTCTTCTGTTTCAGAAAGAATTGCTCAAAGAAATGACTTGTTTTTTTCTTGGGATGCCAGTGGTTCAATTTTCGGATTATCAGAAAATGATTTAATTTATAAGACACAGTTAGCAAGATTGAGTTGTAAAATAAATCTACAAAAAGCAACTCATTTATTTATCACTTTTGGCACAAGTTGGGGCTATAAATTGATTGAAAATGGACTATTAGTTGCGAATTGCCATAAATTTCCAGCAAGTGATTTTGAAAAAGTACTTTCGAGTCAATCTGAAATTGTAAGTGATTGGAAAGAGGTAATTGGGCTTCTACTAGAATACAACCCGAACTTGAATATTATATTTACTGTCAGCCCTGTGCGTCATATAAAAGATGGCTTAATTGAAAACAATAGGAGCAAAGCTATATTGTTAGATGCTTTAAGTGCACTTGAAAAAGAAAAAAGTTGTTCTTATTTTCCTTCATTTGAAATTGTCATTGATGAATTAAGAGATTACAGGTTTTTTAAGATAGATCATGTTCACCCAAATGAATTAGCTATAAGTTACGTTTGGGAACGCTTTTCAAAATGTTATTTTTCAAATGAATCAAATAAAATAAGCCAAGAGGTACTTAAAATCAGGAATGAGGAATCTCACAGAAGTCTCACACCGTCAAGTGAAGCAGCACGTAATCAGTTGAAGAAGTTAAAGGAAAAGCGTGAGACCTTGTTGAAAAAATTCCCTTTAGTAGTATTGGATTAGTCTTTAAGTAAACTACACTTTTAAAACTTACCTAAATTCATTCTATTTTCATTCGAAACTAAGTCGAGCTAAAGTTTAATGCAAAAAAAAAAGGCCGAAGCCTTTTTTTTATTTTGTTGTTACACTTCCAGTATACTCTGATTTTTCTCCTTTTTCTGGATTATTTAGTGAAACAGTCCACATAAATGCTTTATTTTTTTCAACTTGTTGACCTGTTCTGCGATCCATTCCTTTCCATTCGTCCGATGCATCTGTTGTTTCAAAAACTATTCCTCCATCTTTTAAATCGATGATTTTCATTTTGAAATCAACTTGTCTTTCCGTTAATGCATATGGCATAAAAGAATTGTAAGCACTTCCTGTTGGATTTGATAAATCTAACCACAAAACGGCCATTAAATTATAATTATCAACTATTTCAACAGTTTGTGAGGCCTTTGACTTACAGCCATTTAATCCCTCTACAGTTAATGAAATAGTATAGTTATCCTTTTTAAAGTAATGTACACTTGTTTCTTTTGTGTCTTCTACAGTTTGTTTCCCAAAATCCAATAAGTATGAAGCTCCGATTGAATTGGTTGATACATTTACAGTTGGCAACCCTTTCTCATATATGTTTTTATCATCAATAGAGAAGTCAGCCTTAGGTGATGGTAATACTGTAAAAGTTTCTTTTGAAATGTATTGATCATTTTCAATGTATCCAATTGAATGCTTTCCATCTGTTTCAGGAACAAATGAAATGGTTTTGTTTGATTTAATTGTCGTTTTTAAGCCATTTGGATCAACAATTATTAGACTTACTTCATTCTTGTTAGAAATAGATATGTTTTCACCGAAACAAATGTCTTTTACAGTTGCAATTTCAATTTTTATAGGCTCATTTCCTGTATTTGACCCCACGCCTAAATTAGAACTACCTCCATTTGTGTTTTGATAATTAACAGTTGGATTTAATGGGTTAATTAAAGATCCAATAGAAATAATTGGATTTTCAGTAGCCATTGTTTTAATGCCAACATTCTCATCAACTAAAGTGTTGGATTTATTTGTAGATTGATTAGTTGCTGTTGCTTCTTGACCTTTATTGTTTGAAACAGAATTAACATTTCCTTTATTCACAACAGAATTTAACTCATTCGTATTTGAAGCAATATTTTTTGGTGTTGAATTGTTTTCAGCAGGCCAAAGTGCAATTGTTGTAACAATGACAGCAACAGTTGCAGCACCACCCAAGTACCATTTTGTGTTTGATTTAGGAGAAACTGGCATAACGTGATCAAGTTTTTTGCTCAACGCTTCCCATGCTGAAGAATCATACGACATTTCGTATCCCTTCAAACTCTCTTTAATACTATTTTCTAAATTATTTTTCATGTTATTCAATGTTCATGAATTTCTCATTCAATATTTTTTGCAAATTCATCTTTGCTTTGGCCAGGTTTGATTTTGATGTTCCTTCACTTATACCAAGAAGCTCTCCAATTTCTTTATGAGAATAATCTTCCAATACAAATAAGTTGAACACCGTTCGATAGGCAGGTGATAATTTTTGAATTGCTTCCATCGCTACTTCAGCTTTCAAATCCATAAACTCAATTTCTTCTTTTTCCACCATTGGATCAGAAGCACCAAGTTTAAAGTCATTATCATTGTCTGTCAAATAATGATCTTTTTTCGATTTTCTAATAGCATCAATTGCCGTATTTGCAATAATCCTTCTTATCCAACCTTCAAACGAACCTTTATAATCAAATGCACCCAGTTTTTCAAAGACCTTAATAAAACCTTCCTGAAGAACTTCTTGAGCTGTGTCTCGATCTGAATTGTAACGCATACAAACCGATAACATCTTCCCATAAAAGAGCTTAAACAATTCCTCTTGCGACCTTCGATTGTTTCGCAAGCATCCTTCTATAATCTCTTTCAGTTTTTCTTTGTTCTCCACAATCTTATCGTTTGTTAGACGCTTTAGTTATTCTTCGGTTGCCTTTTCTAAAAATATTTTTGATAATGAACCAATTTTACTACAAAATAACAGAAATATTTATCAATTAGTGTTATTTTTGCGTGCGATAAAATTAGAATATAAATCCAAAATATAAAGAATGAAAGTAACAGTAGTAGGAGCAGGGAATGTTGGAGCAACATGTGCAGACGTTTTAGCTCAAAGAGAAATTGCAAATGAGATCGTTTTATTGGACATCAAAGAAGGTTTTGCTGAAGGAAAAGCATTGGATATCTGGCAAACAGCTCCAATTAATTTGTACGATTCACGTACAACTGGATCAACAAACGATTATTCAAAAACTGCAGATTCTGATGTTGTTGTTATTACTTCTGGACTTCCACGTAAGCCAGGAATGTCTCGTGATGACTTAATCGCTACGAATGCTGGAATTGTGAAAACAGTTACTGAAAATATTGCAAAATATTCTCCAAATGCAATTATCATTATTGTATCTAATCCTTTAGACGTAATGACATATTGTGCTTATTTATCTGCGAAATTTGATTCAAAGAAAGTTTTTGGAATGGCTGGTGTTTTAGATACTGCTCGTTACCGTGCTTTCTTAGCAACTGAATTAAATGTATCTCCAAAAGATATTCAAGCAATTCTTATGGGTGGGCATGGAGATACTATGGTTCCACTTCCACGTTATACAACTGTTTCTGGTATTCCAGTTACTGAATTAATTGCTGCTGATAAATTAGACGAAATTATTGAGCGTACTAAGTTTGGAGGTGGCGAAATCGTTAAATTGTTAGGTACTTCTGCTTGGTATGCGCCAGGTGCAGCTGCTGCTCAAATGGTTGAAGCTATTGTACGTGATCAAAAACGAATTTTCCCAGTTTGCGCTTGGTTGCAAGGCGAATATGGATTCAATGACATTTATTTAGGTGTACCAGTTGTTTTAGGTAAGAATGGTATCGAAAAAATCATCGAACTAGATTTGAATGCTGCTGAAAAAGAATTGTTAAAAGAATCTGCAGTTGCTGTTAAAGGTGTAATGGATGTGCTAGATAACATGAATGTTACAAACGCATAATTAATCTATAATCTATTTAAAAGCTCAATCGTTAGGTTGGGCTTTTTTTGTGGGAAATTCCAAATCCCAAATTCAAAATCAAGAATTAATTCTCATACGCACCAATATCCGGAGGCCCAATCGCACCTCTAGTATTTCCTAAAATATCCGTATTTGGTGTTGTCGGAAATAAAGAGCTTGCACCACCATTAAGCACAGAGCTTACTGGAAACAAATAATCATTTGTGGTTTCATCGTTGAAAAATGGATTGTTATTCCAGAAAATATTTGTGTAGTAATTGTTTGTTGCAGCAGGAGTTCTTTTGATTAAACAATTACGAATATCAAAACTCAAAGTAATCGCAGCATCTGGAATAGTGTCAAAAACAATTTCAGAAGTTTGGTTACCATAAATCACACTGTTGTATATTTTTCCTTCGTTGATTGATCCAATATTGGTAACGTTATTCAATACATCATTGAAAAAATTACTTATTCCAACAGCTGGCGTAGCTGCTTCACTGTCTCCATAACCCAATAAATTACAATGATTAAAAAAGAAATCCCCTCCTTCCAGAACCAATAATGCATGGTTTCCATTTTTTGTAATGACACAGTTTTCAGCTTTCACTTTTGCTCCGGAGTAAATGAAGACACCATAACGTGCATTGTTTTCTATAATCGTGTTCGTAACTGTTAAGGTATAACCAGGAATGCTTTGGTCACGAGAATATAGATGAACTCCAGAAGTACCATTTTTAATAATTGCATAATCTATAACTGAAGGACGTGCCTCTTGAAAATATATACCATAATATTGCCCAGTAACATCATCATAAGCAGCCTCAAGTCTGTCTCCTTGAAAAGTGACTTCATTGTTTAGATCACCATCAATATTCAAGCTACCTTTATAATTATATAGAATCGCATTTTTATGCAAATAAATATGTGTTCCTGCTTGGATATTGAGTGTCATCGCTGAATCAACTGCTGCATAACCATAAATTACGTGTGGTTTGTCATTCGCCCAAGTTGTATCACCTGAAGCAGGCTTTATGATGTCTTTATAATGAAAATAAGCATCTTGTCCCCAAACCGCCAATTTTACATATTGATCAACACCATTTGTTCTTAAACGAATGGAATCTTCAATAATCATTGGAAGGGTTTGACTGTTTACATTCAAAGTTACTTCAATGAAGGCAAATAAACTATCTTCACCTTCAATCTCAATATCGGTCAACATTGTTCCCATGTCACCATCAATATTCATACTGAATGGCGAATTTTCTCCACCCATTAATTCAATTTCTTCGATTTTGACAGTCTTTTTTTCGTTGTTATATATTTTAAATTGCTGTGTTGTAGAGCCAATCGTTGTAAATACGGTATCAAAAACTAATGTGTCAACAGAAAAAGAAAGATTACCTTTAGAAAGAAAATTCGTTTTTTTACAACTTGACATTGCACCTGCAACACTAATTAAAATGATAAGTAAAAGTAAAATTGGTCTTTTCATGAAAATTAAATTCTTATTTGCAATAATAACGAAATGAATCAATCTTTATTTTAATTAATAAAAAATCATTTTATTTTAAAAAGTTTAATTAACTTTGCAACCCGTTAAAGGGCTAAATAGCATATAATACATTCAAAAATGAGAAAAGATATACATCCAGAAGATTACAGATTAGTAGTTTTTAAAGATATGTCAAATGAATACGCATTCGTTTGTCCTTCTTGTGCAACAACAAGTGAAACAATTAAATGGGAAGATGGAAATGAATATCCTTTAGTGAAATTGGATATTTCTCACAAATCTCACCCGTTCTTTACAGGTATCGTTCAGTTCATCGATACTGCTGGACGTATCGATAAATTCAAGAATCGTTATGGTCGTCACATGAAGTGATAAAACCATTCATTATATTGAGCCTTTTATCTTTGGATGAAAGGCTTTTTTTATGTTTTTTAACGAAACAAATTAAGATAAAACTCGTTTGATTTTTGAATACAATTAACTTTGTTCTTAAGTGATAAAAATTCTTTTAATATTCTTTTTTATAGCAAGTAATTTTCTTGGTTTTACTCTGTATGCTGGTAAGATTGAAAAAGGATTCGAAGCTTTGAAAGAACATAATTATTTCAAAGCAAAGGAGTTATTTGAAAAATCATTAAAGAAAATTACTTCGCCCGCATCTTATGGTTTGGCAACTATTTATTATAGAAATGATAATCCGTTTTATTCTTTAGATTCTGCGTTTAATTTTATATTGAAATCAGAGGCAACTTATGGTGTTCTAAGCGAAAAGAACAAAGTTCATTATAAGGAGTTCAATTTTGATTACACGGCAATATTGGATTTACGTGCTAAAATCAGCTCTGCTTTCTATACAATTGCAAAATCTAAAAATTCGGTTAGTTCATATACAACCTTTATAAATTCGCATCCTTGGGCAAATGAAATTTTCGAAGCCACGAATGCACGAGATTCACTTGCGTATAGTCTCTCGAAAAAAGCTAATAATTCTGCGGTATTTCAAGATTTCTTAAATCTTTATCCAAACAGTAGTTTATATGCTCTTGTTCAAGCTGATTTTTACTTAGCCCAATATCATGAATATACCTTAACAAACAATTTGCTTTCCTATTTAGAGTTCATGGCGAAATGCCCTAGCAATCCATACGTTATGGAAGCTGAGGATAGAGTTTATGAAATTTCGACAGAATCAAATTCAATTGAGTCTTTCTATTCTTTTGTTCAAAAATATCCGAAAAATAGAAACTGTAATTTGGCTTGGAGAAATATCTATCAGCTTTATATGGCAGATTATTCAGACGGAAGAATCAATCAATTTAAAATAGATTATCCGAATTATCCATTTTTTCAAGAATTAGAACAAGATCTAATTTATATGAAACTTAACTTACTTCCTTATAAAGACCAAAGTTATTATGGTTTCATGGATTATTCCGGTGAGATAATTATTCAAGCTGAGTATGAGCAATTGGGGTTTTTTAAAGAAGGATTGGCTTTGGCAATGAAAAATGGTTCGTATGGATACATTGATAAGGGAAATAGAATAGTTGTTCCTTTTATCTATTCATCCGGAACAGATTTTGAAAATGGAAGAGCTGTAGTTGAAATCAATGGGAAGCAAGGAATGATTGATCGAAGTGGAAGTCTTGTTTTTAAAGTAGAATTCAAAGATCTTGGGCAACTTTCGGAAGGATTGGTTTATGGTATGAAAGATAGTCTTTATGCATATTATGACAAGAATGGTAACTCAAGAATTTCTGAAAAATATGAGGAAGCTTATGCTTTTTCAACAGGATTAGCTAAAGTTCAACAAAATGGAAATCAAGGTTATGTTGATGTTTTCGGAACTTTTGTTGTGCCACCTGGATATAAAGACATTTCATTTTTTAATGATTCGATGTTGATTTTTGAAGATGAAAGTCAATTTGGATTAATGAAAAAAAATTGTCAAGTTATTGTCCAAGCGCAGTTTCAAGAAATTGGTCGTTTGTCAAGTAATAGAGCATTGTTTGTGCAAAATGATTTAATTGGATTTATTGATGGAGCAGGTAAAATTGTAATTGCCCCAACTTATGAAATATTCCCTAATTATCTGAAGCGCTCTCAGTTTATATCAAATTTGGCTGTAATTAGTCAAAAAGGAAAATATGGAATTATTGACAGTACAGGAAAAATTGTTGTACCAATTACATATACTGAAATAGGTGAGCTAAGTTCCTTAATTGCCTTTGCTAAAGGTTCTAAATGGGGGTTTATCGATCTCACAGGGAAAACAATACTAAAACCAGAATTTGATTATGCTGAAAGTTTCAAGGATGGAACTGCAATTGTAGAGAAGTTGACATTACAAGGTGTTATAGACGCAAAAGGAAAAATCATTATACCAATGTCATACACTTCAATTAATAGACTTTCTAAAGGCTTATTTTTAGCTTCAAATGGTTCACAATATGGTGTTTTTTCTGCAAATGGAGAATCACTTGTGCCATTAGAATATCAACAAATTAGGGTAATTGACAAAGATTTATTAGTTTTAATTAATAGTAATGAGGTACAATATTTGTATATTCCCGAAAAAAGGGTAATCAAATCAATAGTAAAAGGTGAATAAGGTTTTTAACATATTCGACAAATATAAATTTGGAATAATAGCCGCTTTTGCTACTTATATTGGGATTTTCATGTATTTACAAATGAAAACGTACAATCAGTACTTTCCAATTACTCCTTTTGCAGATGTTTCAGAAGTTGTGATTGAAGAAGAATTACTTGAGATTACACCAGAAAACATTGAGATTTTTAAAAGTCAAAGTGCTGAACCAGCAAAAAATATCGCTAGAGATCAAAATGATACGAGAAAAAGATCAGAAGATAATTGGTCGCAAAATAAATCTTCTGGTCAAGTTGAACAATCTGTTAAGGATTACGAAAAAAAGCTTTTTCAAGAGGCTGGGGGTGAGGCAAAAAGACAAAGCATCACCAAAGAAATGAATGACAGAAATAAGCAAAAAACGACATCAACAACTAATTCGAAAGAAAAGTCCACTGCTACTCAAAATGGCGGAGGGACTGCCTATTCTGGAAATGTGATGGTAGATTGGTCTTTGGCAGGAAGAAATCCTCATCAAAATAATAACTGGTACGTTCGAAATCCTGGTTATACTTGTGGTTATGGTTCGGCAGGAAGAGTTTCTGTTAAAATTAAAGTAAATCAAAATGGTGATGTTACAGAAGCCGTTGCTTCTGCATCAGCTGGTTCAAATTCTTGTATGATTGAACAAGCTATAAAATACGCAAAACTTTCCCGCTTCAATTATTCTGGAACTGCTGCCAAAATGCAGGAAGGAACTATAATTTATACTTTCGAAGCACAGTAAGATGAGGAATCTGTTACGCAAATTAGTCCCCCATTTTTTACTCAATTTATATCGAAAATCGAAGAAGCAGATACGATCAAATGAACTTTTAGCTGCCAAATCGAAAGGTGATATTATTTCAAAAAATGATTTGCAAATAGCTTTTAAAGAGTGTGGAATTGTTAAAGGAGATACTGTTCTTGTACATTCAAGTTTGTCGAAAATTGGTTATATTAAAAATGGTGCAAAAGATGTAGTTGAGGCTTTATTAGAATCAGTTGGTGAATTTGGTAACGTGTTAATGCCTAATTCACCGAATGCACAATTACAATTGGACTACATTCAACAATTGGACTTTTTTGATGTAGTCAATTCACCTTCTAAATTAGGCGCAATTAGTGAATATTTCAGAAAACTACCAGATGCGATTAGAAGTGCTCATCCCACAGAACCAGTTTCTTGTATTGGACCTGATACTGCTTATTTTGTGGGTAGTCATTTTGGAAATTTAACGCCATACAATGAAAATAGTCCATTTTTTAAAGTAGCAGAAAAAGGTGGTAAAATACTTTATTTGGGTGTAACTTTCGATAATGCTGGAACAAGCTTACATTGTGTTGAAGATGCAATTGAAGGTTTTAAATTTCCAGTCTATTTTCCTGAGGAATTTATTGCTCATGTGAAATTTGAAAATGGAACAATGGGTGAAATGAAAACATTGGTTCACAATCCAGAGCAAAGTAAAAAAAGAAAATGTGATGGACTTATCCCTCTTTTAGAAGAAAAAGGTGTTTTAATAAAGGTTAAAATTGGCAATGCAAATTCTTTACTTGTTGATGCCAAAGGAATGATGAATGTATTAATTGATGCATATAATAGAAATGGCGTTACGATGTATACCCCAAAAGGAAGTTAAATAGGTAAACAAACATTATTTCAACTTCTAATATTAATTTTGAATAAAATAAAGAATACATGTCAAAACGAAATTGGTCTACCATTAAAGATTATTCAGATATTAAATTTGAATTTTTCGAAGGAATAGCAAAAATCACGATTAATCGCCCACAAGTTTATAATGCTTTTCGTCCTGAAACGAACATGCAAATGCTCGAAGTAATGAATACATGTCGAGAAAGAAATGATATAGGTGTTATTATATTGACAGGAGCAGGGGATAAAGCATTTTGTTCTGGTGGAGATCAAAATGTGAAAGGAATTGGTGGTTACATTTCAGAAAATGGCGTTCCACGCTTAAATGTGTTGGATTTACATAAAGCAATTCGTTCGATGCCTAAACCAGTAATTGCAATGGTAAATGGTTATGCTATTGGTGGTGGACATGTTTTACACGTGGTATGCGATTTAACAATTGCCTCTGATAATGCACGTTTTGGTCAAACAGGACCAAAGGTTGGGAGTTTTGATGGAGGTTTTGGTTCTTCTTATTTAGCGCGTTGCGTTGGACAGAAAAAAGCACGTGAGATTTGGTTTCTGTGTGAGCAATATACTGCGGTTGAGGCAGAGGCAATGGGAATGGTCAATAAAGTTGTTCCTTTTGATGATTTGGAAGACACAACAATTGCTTGGTGCGAAACAATTTTGAAAAGAAGTCCATTAGCAATCAGAATGATTAAACGTGGATTAAATGCTGAATTGGATGGTCAACATGGAATCATGGAACTGGCAGGAGATGCAACGTTAATGTATTATTTAACTGAAGAAGCACAAGAAGGGAAACATGCTTTTTTGGAAAAAAGAAATCCAGATTTTCAAAAGTTTCCTAAATTCCCATAAATAAACGTATGAAGAAATTTCACATTCATTATAAACTACTCTTTTCTGTTGTTGTACTTTCAACCTTGTTTTTCTCTTTTCGAAAAGAAGACGATGAAGAATTACCCACTGATAAAAAGTATCAAACAGAGTATGTTATTGTTTTGGTAATTGATGGACCAAGATTAACAGAGACTTTTGGAGATTCGACGCATCAATATATTCCTAATTTAGCGAATGTTTTAGCACCTCAAGGAGTTGTAGTTCCTCAATTCAGAAATGAAGGACCGACATATACCAATGCTGGTCACACAGCAATTACAACTGGATTTTACCAGAAGATAAATAATATGGGGCTTGAACTTCCTAAAAAACCTTCCATGTTTCAATTCTTTTTGAAAGAGAAAAATTTAGATTCAACACAGGCATGGGTAATAGCGAGTAAGGGAAAATTGAGTATTCTAGCAAACACACAAAATAAAACATGGCACAATCAACATACTCCATCTCAATTTTGTGGTGTTGACGGAAAAGGAAATGGCTATGAAAACGATAATAAAACATGGAAAAACACTAAATTATTGTTAGCGCAGTATCACCCTAAATTGACATTGATAAATTTATTAGAAGTGGATGTTCGTGGACATCAAAATGAATGGCCAGAATATTTGCAAGCTATAAAGAACACTGATAAAATCGCATTGGAATTATGGAATTTTATACAATCAGATTCAATTTATAAGGATAAAACGACCTTGTTTATTACAAATGATCATGGTCGACATACTGAAGGTCACAAAAATGGATTTGTAAATCATGGCGATAATTGTGAAGGCTGCAGAGCGATTTATTTAGTTGCTTTAGGTCCAGACTTCAAAAAGAACATAACTTTGCCAAATCGATACGAACAAATCGATATCAGTAAAACCATCTCAGAATTGTTACATTTTAGCAATCCTGTTTCGTGTGGTGAAGTTATGACGGATTTATTCAAATAAAAAAAGCCATCAGTCAATTAACCGATGGCTTTTAAAAGTATATCAAGTAGTTTATTTCTTAAAATTCGCTGCTACAACAAGGTCTTTTGTGCCGTGTGTCCAAGAGTAAAATCCTTCTCCTGACTTAACACCTTTTTTACCAGCCATCACCATGTTGACCAATAAAGGACATGGTGCATATTTTGGATTTCCAAAACCATCGTGCAGCACTTCCATAATTGCCAAACAAACATCTAAACCAATAAAATCAGCTAATTGTAGCGGTCCCATTGGATGAGCCATTCCCAATTTCATAACTGTATCAATCTCTTCAACACCAGCAACACCTTCGAATAACGTAATGATAGCTTCGTTAATCATTGGCATCAAAATTCTATTTGCAACAAATCCTGGATAGTCATTTACTTCAACCGGAACTTTGTTCAGTTTTCTTGATGTTTCCATGATTAAATTCGTCACTTCATCTGATGTTGAATAACCGCGAATTATTTCAACCAATTTCATCACTGGAACTGGATTCATAAAGTGCATTCCAATTACTTTGTCTGGGCGACTTGTAACTGCAGCAATCTTTGTAATTGAAATCGACGAAGTATTCGACGCAAGAATAACATTTGGTGAAGTGAATTTATCTAAATCAGCAAATATTTTTAATTTCAAATCAACATTTTCAGTAGCTGCTTCAACAACTAAGTCTACATTTTTCACACCTTCTTCCATAGAAGTAAAGGTTGTTAAATTCGCCAAAGTAGCTTGCTTATCAGCTTCAGTTATTGCTTCTTTAGAAACTTGTCTATCCAAATTTTTTGAAATGGTAGCCATTCCTTTATCCAAAGATGCTTGTGAAATATCAATTAAGGAAACCTTATATCCAAATTGTGCAAATACATGGGCAATTCCATTTCCCATTGTACCAGAACCAATAACTGCAATATTTTTCATGTAATTTTATTTTTCACAAATATACTAAAGAAGCAATGGTTTGCAATTGAACTCTTCCTATTTTTACAGTATGGATATAAAACATGAAAATATTGTTTTCTACGATGGTGATTGTGGCTTTTGTAATAAAAGTGTCCAATTTATTTTGAAACATGAAAAGCGAAATGAAATCTATTTCTCTGCGATTCAATCTGAATTTGCACAGCAATTTTTCAAAGAAAATAAGGTTCCTAAACCAGATTTAAGCACCTTTTATTTTTACACGAATTACTTACTTTTTACTAAATCAAATGCAGCTTTTGCAATATTGAGGTTGATGATATTTCCTTTTCCATTACTCCAGATTTTTAGAATAATTCCTGTTTGTCAACGAGATAAAATCTATGATTATATTGCCAAAAGAAGACATAAAATTATGAATGGATTTTGTGTAGTTCCGACAGTTGAACAGAAAAAAAGGTTTTTATCAGAAATTGAGATCATTTAATTATGGAACGTTTTAAAAATCGTAATTAATTTCTCAGGCGGCACAATACTATTTGGAAAATCGCCCATTATTTTCAGCACTTCGTCCGTTGCAGAAGGATGCAGCCCCATCTTAATACCTAGTTCACGAATGTAATCCAATTCTTCTTTGGCGACGTGCTGATCAACGTTCATCATCAACACCAATCGCTGAAATTGAATAATTCTATCGTGCTCAAATACAGGAGGATGAAAAGCGATGTATTCTTCAAAAAGCAGTTTGAAATCTTCTTTTGAAACGTCCATTTGTATTGCTAATTTCAATAAAAAATCAAATTCAATTGTCGAATCATCATTATCTGCTTTGGCCAATTTAATCAAATCAGAAAGCAAACTTAAGCGTTCATTTTTCTTTTTGTCATCCATAAATTAAAAATCAATATGAAAAAATGCATGGGTGATTGCACATATTTTTTGAAGATGTTCAGGCATTTCTTTTTCTGACCAGGGCTGAGTTGCTCCAAAAGTATGTTCCGCTTCTTCAATTTCAAATAAACGCGTTTTGAGCCAAGTAGAAATTTCTTTTCCTTCTTCTATATCAACAGATGTGTCCATGTCGCCATGTATAACCATCGTTGGAACTTTTGATTTCAAACAGGTTTGCTCGATATTCAACTTATCTTGGTGTTGAACGAAATCATCGTATTGAGAATAGGAATTAGGCATTTTTTGATTCGTTCTTGAATTTAAAACGTATTTAGTTCCTTGTGTTTTCCATACTTCTAATTGCTTTCCTTGAGGAAAACGCTTTTCAATATTACTAATCGCAGCAAGTGTTGCAATTTTTTTGATCCTGCTGTCAGATGCTGTCAAAAGTGCAATTCCACCGCCTCGAGAATGACCAATTAAATAAATTTCAGGTAACGTTTCAAACTGTTTTTGCAGCCAATTTAGAACACATTGTAAATCTTCTAATTCAAATGAATAGTTGTTTTTTGAAAAAGCGTCTAAATCAGAAAAATCGATTGGATTATCAAGTGTTCCGCCATTGTGAGATACATTGTATTTGCAAAATCCGAATCCTTCAGAAGTATAAAAATCTTGAAATAAATTCCAACATCCCCAATCTTTGTATCCCATGAAACCGTGGATAAATACAATCAGTTTATTATTAAAGTTTTCTGGAATACACAAATCAACAAGGCTTTCTTTTCCTAACGCTCCTTTATATATTTGATTTATTAGTTGCTTTTTCATACTGTTTCAAAAATACAATTTTACGCTAATAAACTGGCAAAATTTCAACCTTTACTGATGTATTGCATTAGATTCATATGTTCCTTTTTAATTTAAACATTAACTTAGTCCTGTAAAAGAAAAAATAGATGAAAATATCTGCTTCCATATACAGTGATAAAAAGAGAACTTTAAAAGAGGTGATTGACGATTTAGTTCAACATCAAGTCGATTTATTACATGTAGATTGCAACGATTATTTAACTGTTTTTGAAGATATTAAAGCAATTCGTTCTTGGTGCAACTTACCAATAGACCTTCATATCATTACAGAGAATCCTGAAAAATATGTTGATTTATTAATTGAAAATCCTGTTGAATACATCACATTTCAATTTGAACAATTACCGAATCACCTATATTTACCGAAGGAAATTACGGGTAAAAGAGGATTAGCAATTACAACTCCAACGTCAATAAATGTATTTGACGAATACGCGAATTTTGATTTCATTTTAATCATGGCAACCGTTCCTGGTCAGAGTGGAGGCGTGTTTGATAAAATTAATTTTTCCAAAATCCGTCAGTTTAGAATGAAATATCCTGAAAAATCAATTCACGTTGACGGTGGAGTAAATGGCGAAGTTTCTTTCATTTTAAGAAATATGGGAGTGAGTTCATCGGTTTCTGGATCGTATCTTTTTAACGCACCAAGTATTGGTCACGCGCTAATGAATTTAACCAAACGTGAAATCGAATCACAATTCCATATTGGTGATTTTATGATGCCATTGAATGAATGTCCAGTTGTTGAATACGAGTCGATTTCACTCAAAAATGTGTTACAATCAATTGAAGATGGAAATCTTGGTTTTTGTTTGGTTGTAGATAAAAGTGGAATGTTAAAAGGACTCGTGTCGTCTGCTGATATTCGTAAATCAATGCTCCGACATCTAGCTGATTTAACCAAAATAGAAGCAATGGATTTGATTAATTTAAATCCAATAAGTGTTTTTGATGACAATACAGTAGTTGATTTGTTGCAGAAAATAAAGAAATGTTCTTTCCCAATTATGTATTTACCTGTCGTAAAAAAAGATGGAAAAGCCAGTGGAATTATTAACTTTGCCTACCTGATTAAAGGAGAATTATGATAT
>VFKM01000048.1 GCA_009885545.1 Flavobacteriales bacterium | reverse complement strand
GCTCTTCGACTACAAGTCAGTTTATTGACATTACGGAAGCGTTGGATGCTAGTTTTACTGCTTCATCAACTATTGTTGCTGCCGGTGAACCAATTACATTTACGAATACCACTCCAACTTTAAGTATCGTTTCTTGGGATTTTGGGGATGGGAATACATTGAATTTTGTGTCGCCAACAACGTATCAATATGGCACAAACTATATTGATTCGATTGTGACTGTGAGCATGTTCGCTACAAATGTTTCTGGATGTTTAGATACCGCATATACAACTATTGATATTCGTGCAGCCAGTTTAGACCTTGCTTTGACGGACGTTTTTATTCAAGAAAGTAATGGGTTTTATACTGTTGGAGTTCAATTAAAGAATGAAGGATCTAGAACGATAAATAAAGCGAATTTACAAATTCTCTTGCCCGATGGTCCTGTAATTCTTGAAGTATGGAATGGGGTTTTAACTCCTGGGGAGTCTATAATTTATATTTTCTCCTCACAAGTCAATGCGTATGTTGCTCCTACAGAAGACAGTCCATCGTTTGTTTGTGTAGAAGGTCTTGGTTTTGATGTGAGTAATACTGCCGAAACGTATTTGGAAAACAACAAAGTGTGTAAAAATTTAGTTGGAGAAAACGCCGTTTTATTGCCGATTTATCCAAATCCAGCAAGTAATCAAGTTACGATTGAACTATTACTCACAATAGATTCAGATGTTTCTTTGGAATTATTAGACGCTCGTGGTCGCTTAATTAGAACCATCGTTCCAACGCAAACTTTAGATGCTGGTTTTTACAGTTACGACGTTAATATTTCTCAGATCCAAGCTGGGACGTATTTTGTGCGCATGCGAAATGGGGAAGTGGATTCAATAAATAAATTGATTATTAGTAATTTTTAGTTGCTAGTTGGTAATTGCTAGTTATTAGTTGGTAATTGGGAGTTAATCGATGGATCACGTTTCCCTCTTTGGAGGGGGAGTAAGGGGGAGGACATCTCAACTCGCTTTCAATATTAGATATTGTAGTGTTTTTGATGGATTTTAATTTCTCCGTCGTGGCGAGGGATTATGGTGAAGGATTTTATTTTCTCTATACTCAATTCGTGGTTTCTTACATTTAAAAGTTTAATAAATACTGCATAATAGGTTGTTTGATGTTTGTTAAAATAATTATAGGAATCCTCCCCCTTAATCCCCCTCCAAAGGGGGAGAAGATTTTCCACGAATCATTCAATTCGTTAGATATCAGAAAATATTAATAGAAAAACGAGTGATTTTTATTATTCCCCAGCATCAAGACTAATAACTAGCAACTATAAAACGAGTGATTTCTATTATTTCCCAGAATCAAAACTAATAACTAGCAACTAATAACTATTTAAACATAATCCGCCATATCATCTTCCACTTTCTTAAAGTAAAAGAGTCCAGAAACGAAAAGCACTAATATCATTGCAAAGGAAACATACATCAAAGAGCCAGGAGCTTCTCCTCCAAACACTGCCCATCGAAAACCTTGAACAACACCGGCTATTGGGTTTAGGTAATAAATTGTTGCTGCCCATTTTGGTAATTGTTGCATGGCAAATTCAGCAGGGTAGGCGATAGGGGTGATGTATAAACCTATTTGCACCATGAACGGAACGATGTGTTGAAAATCCCTGAAGCGAACTGTTAGAGCACTTAGCCATATCCCAACTGCCAAAGCTGCAATCATTCCGAATAAAATAAAAACGGGCGCAAGCCAAACATTGGCACTGGGAACAACACCGTAATAAAACATCAAAACAATCATAATGATCAATGAAATTGCCAAGTCTATTAATCCAACAGCTGCTTTCGAAAGGGGGATAATTAATCGAGGGAAATAGATTTTCTTAATCATTCCTTGATTCGCAATGATAGACGATCCTGCATTGGACATTACAAACGAGAAATACGTCCAAATGGTCATACCTGTCATAGCATACAATAAATAAGGAACTTCTGTCTTAACTCCCACAAATTTCCCAAAAACCAATGCCAATATTGATAAAGTTACAATAGGTTGAATTAGCGCCCACAACATACCAATTGTAGTTTGTGCATAACGCACCTTAAAATCTCTCCAAGTTAGTGTGATGAATAAATCTTTGTACCGGTATAATTCCTTGAAATCAGGAATTATACTCGAATGAGAAGCATCTATTATTTTATGATTGTTGGACAAATTAGTTAGTTTTTGTGCGGTAAATATACTAAAATTGATTGATTCAAAGTTGAATTATAAAAGTAAAACGTCGTTCTCGATAAGGGTAAAACGTCGTTCTCGATACGGGTAAAACGTCAGTTCTCGATACAGGTAAAACGTCAGTTCGAGTAGGGTTTTACCCGTATCGAGAACGACGTTTTAAATATTTGTCAATTGTCAACTGTCAATTGCTCCTTCTCCTTCTTCTCCTCAACATAATGTGCCGTCAAAACCATTACCAAAAAAGGCAGAACAGGCGCTTTGAAACGCACCAATACACCATACAATATTGATGTAAAACCAGCAAAATATGCCAGAATAAGCGCAAAGAAAAAAGCATAAATCAAAAATTCGTGCTGTCGAATTCTTCGTATACGTGCACCAACCCTGCGGTTAAAGAAAAAGCGAAAAGTAAAATACATCAGTACCAGACTTTCCACTCCGTTCAAAATCAGTGAAACGCTGAGTGCCTCCCATATAAAAGGTCTATAAAATCCTGCAATGACTGCTCCGGGGAAAGCCATAGCCATACCAATTGGACTATAATCAGTAATTCCCAAATCGTAGCGGTTACTGCCATATGTCTTATTGTGGGTCATGTCATTATTGATGATCGCTGCTTCACTAATGAATTGATCTGCAACGGATGTCTGAAAAAAGATAAGCATGCCCGAAATACCTATTATAGCAATGAAAATGCGCAAAAAACGACTGCGAAAATCTTTTGATCCGTATTTTTTTGAATAGCGTGCGCTATAAGCGAATAAGAGCGGCAATATAACAACCATAACTAGAAAAGATCGCACTTGCAACATAACGTATAAGCAAATAAACATTCCGATCCAATTCCAAAAAGAGCTCTTTTTTTCCAAAGAAAGAATTTGGTAGAGGTTATGTAGGAAATAGCAAACAGAAATCCACATTACCGTATCTTTGGATATACCCCCACACCAAAAGCTAAGTGAAGGAATAAAAAGAATTGCCAGAGCGAGGTGCCAATCCGAATGTAACTTAAACGTGCGCGCCAACTCATATAATTTCCAAGATACATTAGCGGATATATATGCAAAAATTATGGACATTAAGATGTATCCCTTGAATGTGAAAAATGTGAAAAAAGAAGCAATTTTAGAGATGAAAAAACTTGAGGTTTCTTCGTAAATTTTTCCATCAGGATAACCAGTATTATTATTGAAATTTTTGTAAAGTATTTTAGTTTCTGAGGATTGAAAAATTTCTTCAAAATAACCAATTGGATTTTCCCAAAAGAGGTTGTTTAATTTTACAGACCCATCCCAAAACCCAATAGAGTCTCCTCCAGCCCCATATGAAACAATGTAAAAAATGGCATTTGCCATTACAAAAAACACCTTAAATGAAAATGCAGGAATGAAATATTTGTAATATTCTAATTGATTATTTCTTTGTCTTCTCAAATAAGCAATAATTAATAAAACTGAAATACCAAGAAAAGTAGAAAGAATATCTAACGGGGTAAAGAAGGTATAGTTTTTATCAATTATAAACGGAGCATCATTCATTGATGAAATTTTGTTTTTTTCAAAAATACATTTTTTTTCTAGAGGACTGACTTTGAGGATAGAACATGGAGATGATTTGCGGTTTACTGAGCTGGACTCCACTGAGTTTATCGAAGGATCGAAATAAGCGATAGTCGGAGGGACATCGACATCTCGACTGTCGCTCGATGTTCGTCGAGATGTCCTCCCCCTTAGTCCCCCTCCAAAGGGGGAAAGTTCACACAAACCAAATTATTCAAGGGATTTCTAAAACGATTTTAAAGAACAAGCGATTATTGTTATTTCACGAAAAAAAATCTATACTCTATGTTCTATGCTCTATACTCTATGCTCTATTCATGGTGATAAGGCTCCCCCTTCAAAATAGTCATTGCGCGATACAATTGTTCGAAAAAAATCATGCGCACCATTTGGTGAGAGAATGTCATAGAGGATAAACTAATTTTCCCCGAAGCTGCAGCATACACTTCTTCAGAGAAGCCATAGGCACCGCCTACCACAAAAGCAATTGCTTTTCCGCCAGAATTAAATTTTTGTTGTAGAAATTGGGAAAACTGAACAGAAGAATACATTTTACCATGTTCATCTAAAAGTATGATACTATCGCCTAGTTGAATTTTAGAAAGAATTTCTTTTCCCTCAAGTTCTTTGATTTGATCAATTGTAAGATTCTTAGCATTTTTAAGATCTGGAATTTCTATCCGATCAACAGAAACATAATGTTTCAAACGTTTTAAATATTCGGCTTCACCTTCTTCCAAAAAAGACTTGCCTGTTTTCCCTATACAAATGAATTTTACTTTCACATTGCAAATATAAATAGAGCATGGAACATGGAGCATAGAATATGGATTAATTCCATTTTATCAACTAGCAACTAATAACTTGCAATTAGCAACTTGTAATTAAAAGGCGAGAGATTATAGTTATTTACCGAAAACAAATCTATGCTCTATGTTCTAGGCTCTATGTTCTATTAAAAAAAAGGCACTATTTTTGCTAATCTCAAAAACAAAAAAATACAAAATGGGCTTTCTTTATGTTTTTTTAACATCTATTATTTTGTCACTCACGGCGCAAAGTGATATTCCATACTCTAGTATTGAAAAGGCTTTTGTCTCAAATGATGCTTCTCATATTGTTGCATTAGGAAAAGATAAAATGCTCATTAATATTCTTGGAAAAGAAGGAGCTTATAGCCAGTCACAAGCAAATTTAGTTTTAAAGGATTTCTTTACTAAAAAGCCAGGATCTGCTTTTAAATTTATATTCAAAGGAAAGGAATCTGCTGATGGATCATTCGCAATTGGAACATACGACAGTAAAACTGAAAGCTATCGCGTTACATTGCACTTCAAAAAGATTGGTGCAGATTTCAAAATTGAAAGCTTGAATATCGAAAAAGCATAAATCTCAATTCACAATTACCAGTTCCTCTTCTTATCTTTGTCCCATGATCAATGAAATAATCGATAATGCATTGTTGGAAGACATAGGGGAAGGAGATCATTCTACTCTTTCTTGTGTGCCAAATGATGCCCAAGGAAAAGCACATTTATTGATAAAAGAAGATGGAATTCTTGCTGGAGTTGAATTGGCTAAAATGATTTTTGATCGGTTTGACCCCAAATTAAAACTTGAAATTTTATTGGAAGATGGTGTTAAAGTAAAAAAGGGAGACATCGCTTTTTATGTAACTGGTAGTTCACGTTCAATTCTATCTACAGAAAGATTAGTGCTGAATTTTATGCAACGCATGAGTGGAATTGCAACTCAAACAAATAAAATTGTTTCTTTAATTGAGGGTTGTAACACGAAGTTATTGGATACGCGTAAAACTACACCTGGGATTCGTTACATGGAAAAGTGGGCTGTAAGAATAGGAGGAGGGCATAATCATAGATTTGCATTGTATGATATGATTATGTTGAAAGACAATCATGTCGATTATGCGGGTGGAATAATTCCAGCGATTGAACGAGCGAATGAATACCTCAAGGAAAAAAATAAAGACCTAAAAATAGAAATTGAAGTTCGAAATGAATCTGAATTAAATGAAGTTTTATCAATAGGAGGTGTAGATAGAATTATGCTTGACAATTTTAGTCCAGAACAAATTTCAAAAGTTTTACCATTAATTCCAGCGCAATTCGAAACTGAAGCTTCTGGTGGAATTACGTTGGGAAACATTCGTGCATATGCCGAAACTGGAGTTCAATTTATTTCTGTAGGCGCATTAACTCATTCCGTTAAAAGTTTGGATATGAGTTTGAAAGCCACTTTTAGTTAGTTTCAAGTTACAAATTACGAGTTAAAATAGTTGCTAGCTATTAAACCAGAATTAAAATCTACCTATGTGACCTATGTGACCTATGTGCCACTTCGGCAGGCTTACGTCGATAAACTCAGTACATCGCTGTGCATCGCTATGTGGTTTATTTGAATCACGAATCATGAATTCCAAATCACGAATTGTGCAGCTCATCATCCAACAAATCACTTTTCCCCGCATTATTTCCGTCAATTTTAGGATTATAAATAAAAGAAACTCCTACAATTGCCATTCCACCGATTATAATATATAAATCGTAAGGCCAATGCATAATCATAAATGTAAGACCAATAAAAGTGATTAAACTCCCTAACCAATAGAAAAAATTAAAGTTTATATCGTGTTTTCCAAATCGAAATGAAAGTAAATTTAGCAGCAAAGCAAAAGAACCTGCGATTAGAAAAATAAATTTAGCAACAGATTTGGGAATTAAATCATGTCCAATATTCGTGAAAAGAACAATGGCCATTAGAAAAGAAACGCCGAAACAAATAGCTGCAATTTTTTTTAAAATCATAATGTAAATATAACATAATGAGCAGATGAGTTATAAAAATCGTTAAGTTTTATCTCTAATTTGAAATTTTAAAAAATCTATTCTTACATTCGTTTCAAAGGAAGCAATTAATCTTCCATTCATAAATTCAAAAAATGAAAACCAAATTTCTTATAATTTGTATAATCATTTCTAATTATACGTTCGCTCAAAGTGAATTAGATAAAGTAGTGAATGGTTCATGTGACTGCATTACTGCTTCTACGTCAGCAATAGTTGATTACGACAGTTATATAGAATTAATTATGGAATGCGTGTCTCCGTTAATTGTTCAAAACTCAAAAGAATTAGCAAGAGAATTAGGTATTTCTGATGATGATGAATTAACATCTATTGAACTAATTGGATCTCAAGTCGGAGAAAAGCTAGTTATTGAATGTCCTCGCTTTACCGAATTAACTTTTCAATTACTCGGTGATGATCCTCAAATGATGGATGAGGTAATTGAAAAAATTCAAGAAAATGAAGAGGATAATTTACTTATAGAAGAAGGGACTATTCTGTCAATTTCAAAAGAAATTCCGTGTGTCATCATTTTAAAAAATGCACAAAATGAGACAATGAATTATTATTGGATAGAATCGATAAACATTAATGAACGTTTTATTTCAGACCCTGGATCTTTAAAAGGGAAAAAAGCGAATATAGTTTATTACTTAGGTGAAATATATAATCCCAAAATTGGAGAATATCAAACAAGAAAAATTTTGTCAGAATTAACAGTTGAATAGTTTCACTAAATTATAAATTACGTTTGAAGAAAAATTAGTGCATTTCACTTTGTGGCTGCCTTTGGCGGTGTAGCTTATTAATGTTTTATTTAGCCTTTAACAAACGTGCGTTTTTATAATTATGAATATCCAATAAAAAATCACTGTCGTCTTCCAATTTATTTCCAATTACCACAATTGTTGCACCTGCTATATGGCATTCTTGAATTTGGTTAATAGATTTTATTCCACCACCAATAATAATTGGAAGTTCTAATTCATTTACACTTGAGATTATTTCAATAGGAACAGAATATTTTGCTCCGCTACCAGCGTCCAAATAAATTACTTTTTTGCCTTGTAATTTTCCAGCAATGGCGGTGTTTTTTATGATGGAAATTTTATCCCTAGGAATTGGCGTAGTTTGACTAACGTATGCAACAGACGATTGAGTTCCGCCATCAATTAATAAATATGCCGTCGGAATAATCTCTAAATCCATTTGAATCAATTCAGCAGCAGATTCGACATGATGCCCAATCAAATAATCAGGATTTCTCCCTGATAATAAACTTAGGTATAATAAACCGTCTGCTTTGGGAGAGATTTGATTAGAAGAGCCAGGAAATATGATTAATGGAATGACAGAATTTTCTTTTATAAAATCAACGGTGGAATTAAACTGACTTCTTGTAACTGTGCTTCCTCCAATAAAAATGTAATCAATATTAGCAAACGCAGCTTTTTGCAATAATTCTAATAATAATTCCCCATTGTCCGATTTTTCAGGATCGATCAATACGGCAATGGAATTTTGTTTCGATTTTATGTTAGCTAGAATATTCATTTTTCCGTTTTACAAGAATCGGTGTTGAAGCAAATTATTAAGTCATGCCGAACAAAAGTACTTAATTCAACATGAATTTTTTCATCGAGGTTAACAATTGTGCCTGTATAACAATCGAGCGACTTCTTTTGTAGTAATAAATCAGTTTTGAATATTATTTTTTTTCGCCCCGCTAATTTATACAGTACCTCTTTTAAACACCAAGCAGTTGTCATTTCATCTTCTGAAGCAATATCTAATTCGAGAATTTCTTTTTCTGACAGAAATTTGGTGAATAATTTTTTCGCCTTATTTCTTTTAAGTTCTATATCAAGACCTACTTTAAATTTTTTTGAAAGTGCGATTCCTACAACCCCCGGAGCATGGCTTATTGATATAAAACCTTCATTTTCTATAAATGGAGCACCATTTGAATCATAATGGATGTGTTGAAATCCAAAAAGTCGATGACGAAGTATTCGTGTAGCAACGAACTCTCGTTGTCTATTAATATTGGTAAAAGAAAAAAAACGTTCCTTTTCTTGTTCAGTTAATTGGTCAAGATAATCTATTGGAATAAATGTTTTGAAATACATTAAATGCACTTCGATATTTTTAAACTGTATATTTTCTTGTGTAAATGGCACCAATAAGAATTTTTACAAAAAAACGAAAATTTATTAACATAGTTTAGACTTGTATAAATTGCTTGAAAATGAGATAAAAAACCTTTTTTTTAAAGATGATTACAGCTAAATTTGTTAATGAAAGTTAAACTAATGTTATTTTATTTATTTTAACATTAGTGTATTGAAAATGATTTTTTCTATATTTACCAGCTTTCTTGCGACAAAATAGTTGGAAAATTAAACTGTACTTATGTTACGAAAACTTAACTTGTTATTAATAAGTGTCTTATTGACAGCCACTTATGGGTATACCCAAACTGGAATGGGTAGTATTAAAGGAACTGTTAAAGACGGTGACACCAAACAACCAATTGCTTTTGCTAAAGTGGTTTTGTTTCAAGGTGGAAGTGTCAGAGGTGGAGCCACGACAGATTTTGACGGAAAATTCCAAATAAACTCTGTAAATGCTGGTACATTTGATATTGAAGTCAGAAATGAGTCTGAAGGATATCAACCAGCGGCATTAACAGGTGTAATTGTCTCTTCAGATAACATTACTTTCTTAGATGATTTAACAATTTCTAAAGCGAAAGAAGCAAGAGAAATTCAAGAAGTCAAGATAGTTGCTTACCGAGTGCCATTAATTGATAAAGATGGTGGTGCTTCAGGAGCAACTATAACAAGAGAAGACATTGCTCGTTTACCCGTTCGTTCGGCTGCAGGCGTTGCTGCTACAGTTGGTGGTGTAAATGCTAATGAAGGTTCTGGTGAAATTTCAGTTCGTGGATCACGTTCTGATGGTACTTATTTTTACATCGATGGTATTAAAGTTCGTGGATCTGCCAATCTTCCTAAATCCTCTATTGAAGAGGTAACAGTTATTACTGGGGGTATTCCTGCAAACTATGGTGATGCAACTGGAGGTATTATTTCTGTTACTACAAGAGGACCTTCATCAAAATACTTTGGATCTATTGAGGCTGTGAGTTCTGGGCTTTATTTTAAAGGGAAAGATGCTGTAGGATATGATGGAAAGGTTATTGGTCTTGATAAATTTGGATATAACTTGGTGGAAGGAATGTTTTCTGGGCCACTTTGGATGCAAAAAGATTCTTTAGGAAATAAAGTTAAACCTCGTTTAGGTTTCCTTCTTTCAGCAAATCTTACAGATCAACTCGATAGCAGACCTTTATTAGGTGGAAGTTATAGAATTAAAAAGGAAGCACGTGATTCTTTACTTGCTAACCCATTGAGACCTACAGCTTCTGGTCAAGGGACATATCATAATGCTCTTTTCTTGAGACAATCTGATTTTGAAAAGACTGATTGGAGAATGAATGCAAGAAGTACAGTTGTGTCTGGACAAGGAAAAATTGATGTTAATACAGGTCCAACTGTCAATTTGACTTTTGGTGGTTCTTTGAATTACAGTAAAGGGATGGCATATTCATATAACGGTTCTTTGTTAAATTTCGCGAATAATGGAGTTCAAAAATCAATGGATTGGAGAGTATTTGGTCGTTTAACACAACGTTTTATTAATGATACAGAAGGATCAGCTTCTAAATTAAAATCTTTTGTCTACTCATTGATGGTGGATTTCACTAAAACCAAAGATGCTAATTATGATGCTATTCATGAGTATAATTTATTTAATTATGGACACGTTGGAACATTTAAGACTTCAAGAACGCCGAGTTATGAATTTGATTCGGATAAAAATATGTGGATTCATAACGGTTTTAGGGATAATAGAGTTGATTTTACTCCTTCTGAATTGAATTCTGCTTTAGCCGCAATTACAACTCAATATTATGATATTTATGATGGCTATGTTGATGGTAATTATGAAAATTTATTCCAAATTCAACAAGGAAACGCATTGAGAAATGGTGATGTACCTAATAGTGTGTATGGTATTTGGAGTAACATTGGAGCACCATATAATGGTTTTGGGAAATCTGAAACTGATCAATTACGTGGTACAGGTGCTTTCGCTGTAAATATTGGAGATCATTCTGTTTCTTTTGGATTTGAAATTGAACAACGATGGGATAGAGGCTGGTTCGCCAATAACCCAACTGGAATATGGGGTATAGCTCGTCAATTAACAAATTTCCACATTAGAGAGTTGGATTTGAACAGTGGAACAATATCAGATTCTGGTTCATTTAAAGCAATTACGTATAATAGATTAAATACAGGAAATGCTTATACTTCTGGAACAGGAGAGTATGGAGGTCAAGAAAACAGTGATCAACAGTCATTTTTTGACTATAATTTGAGAAACTATTTATATGAAAATGATTTAATCTCAAGCGGAGGTGCCGGATCTGATTTCATTGATATTGACCAATATGACCCAAGTATTTATTCTTTTGACATGTTCTCTCCCGATGAATTATTGAATAGTGGAAATTCATTTGTTTCTTATTGGGGTTATGACCATACAGGGAAGAAAGTAAAAGGTCCAACGGATATCAATGATTACTTTAATGAATACGATGAAAATGGTAATTACAAAAGATTTGTAGGAGCATTCCAACCGACATATATTTCTGGATATGTAATGGACAAGTTTGCTTTCAATGATTTAGTATTTAACGTAGGTGTGCGTGTCGATGTATTTGATGCAAACCAACCCGTATTAAAAGACCCATATTTATTTTACAATGCAAACACCGTTAGAGAGGCGAAAGCACTTGTTGAAAAAGATGCAAGTTTATATGAATGGGTTGTTATTCCTGAAGCAATGGGCGATGACTATACTGTTTATGTGAATGATTTCAATAATCCGACAGCGATTAACGGATTCCGTGTTGGTAACAATTGGTACGATGCAAGCGGTACTCAAGTTGAAAGTCCGACAGTAGTTGAAGGTCCAACTGGAATTCAACCTTGGTTGATAGACCCATCACAGCAAACACCAAACGAAACAGCTTTTGAAGATTTTAAAGCAGCGGTGAATGTTATGCCACGTATCGCATTTTCGTTTCCAATTTCTGATGAAGCATCTTTCTTTGCTCATTATGACATCCTAACAAAGCGTCCAACAACTGGGGCACGTTTTGACCCATATGAATACCAATTTTTAACTGGTGGAACGAAAAGTAATTCTAATTTAAAGCCAGAAACAACGGTAGATTATGAAATTGGTTTTCAACAAGTATTAACAAAAACTTCTTCATTGAAAATATCTGCTTTCTACAGAGAGCAAAGAAACAATGTTCAATTAGTTAATGTTTTTGATGCATATCCTCAAACGTATAATACGTTTGGAAACAGAGATTTCGGTACTGTAAAAGGTATGACTGTTTCATATGATATGCGTAGAACTGGTAATTTGCGTATGACTGCCAATTATACATTACAATTTGCAGATGGTACTGGATCAGATGCAACTTCTGCGTCTAGTTTAGTAGCTGCAGGTTTACCAAATTTACGTTATTCAGCACCTTATAATTATGATCAAAGACACGCTTTTGCAATCACAATGGACTACCGTTATGGTGAAGGGGCAAATTACAATGGTCCAGTAATTAAAGGTTTTAACCTTCTTGAAAACACAGGTTTGAATGTTGTCTCAAATATTTATTCTGGTTCACCTTATTCTGCTCAAACATTTATTACTGACGCTGGAATTGGTTCATTGAATGCAGGTCAAAGTGGAACAGTTAATGGTTCACGTTTACCTTGGTCTTACCGTTTAGATCTTCAATTAGATAGAACATTCAATATTGAATTTGGTAAAGACGATGCTAAGAAGAAAACAACATTTTTAAATGTATATGTTCGTGTGACAAACTTGTTTAATCAACAGAATTTATTAGGTGTTTATAGAGCAACTGGTAACTGGGATGATGATGGTTTTCTTGCAGCTGCAGCAAACCAAGCATCAATTCAAAATCAAATAGATGAGCAATCATTTAGAGATTATTATACAATGAAAATTCAGAATGCCTTTAATATTAGTTCTCCGAGAACTATTCGTTTAGGTGTTAAGTTTGATTTTTAATTCATAATAGAAAATAATTATGACAAAGCAAATAGTAACAATCGTATTAGGTGTATCAATTTTTTGGTCGAATAGTGCTCTTTCGTATTTAAACCCGAATGAAAAGGCTAAGAAACCATCTACACAAGTATTAAAAGGCGCTAACTGTTCACCGGCAGCAGCTAAAATATTTTTGGAGTTCAATGACGTTAAAGCGTTAATTGAGCAAGGAGGTAGTATGTTCCAGAACAGAGCTGCAACAGTTTCCAGTTATGAAGTTCCTAAAGGAAGTGGCTTACACGTGATTTTTGCGGGTGCCCTTTGGATGGGTGGTACAGACGTGAATGGTCAGCTTAAATTGGCTGCTTTGACTTATAGACAGGGAAATGATTTTTGGCCTGGTCCATTAACTGTTACTCCTGGATCTGGAAATTATAATCCATTAGTTCCTAATGGGAACGACGTTGTCCGTGACTTTGGTGAGGCGAATATTGATCCTGAGGAATGTGATGCATATGATAAATTTTTTACTATTCGCAAGGCTGAAATAATTCGTTTTAATATTTGGTGGGAATGTTCAAATGGAGTTGTGACAGAGGGATGTGAAGACATTACAACTCCTACGACGGAGGAATTAAATAGAATATATGGATGGCCAGCACACGGAGATGTGTCTAGAGGACAAGACTATTATTTGGCGCCTTATTATGATAGAAATGAAGATGGTGTATATAATCCATTAGATGGAGATCATCCTTGGTATGATGATATCTTAGGAAGAAATGATATTGAATGTGGAATTGATAGAAGAATTTCATTGTTTGGAGATGAAACTCATTGGTGGGTATTCAACGATAAAGGAAATATTCACACTGAAACACAAGGAGATCCAATAGGTATGGAGATTCGTGCCCAAGCATTTGCTTTTGCAACAAGTGATGACGTAAATAGAATGACTTTTTATAATTATGAGCTGATTAATAGAGGTACGCAAACATTGTTTGATACGTATTTCTCACAATATTTAGATTCTGATATTGGTAACTATTCGGATGATTATGCTGGTTGCGATGTTTCAAGAGGTTTGGGATATATGTATAATGGAGATTTATTTGATGAAGCTGATGCTGGTAAACCAGGATATGGAGAAAATCCTCCTGCACTTGGATGTGATTTCTTTGAAGGACCATACCAAGATGCAGATAATATTGATAACGTCGGGCCATATTTAGACGAAACTACACAAGAGCTAATTGTTCCTACAGTTCTTGATGCAATTGCTGGAAAAGGAATTGTTTATAAAGGTGTTGGAGTTGGTTATTCGGATGGTATTGTTGATAACGAACGATTCGGAATGAGACGATTTACTTATTACACTTTAACAGCAGCTTACCCATATACCGATCCAAAAAATGCTGCTGAATTTTACAATTTTATGGAAGGTACTTGGGCTAATGGCTCTGAAATGTTTTACGGAGGAATGGGATATGATGGTTCAACGGGTGCAACATCTGAACCGTCTGATTATATGTTCCCTGGTGATTCAGATCCATTGCAATGGGCTACTGGAGGAGTTGATATGACAGGGTTATTTCCAAACGGTTGGGATGAGTCAACGAATGGTAATACCCCACAAGATAGACGTTTCGTTCAATCAGCAGGTCCTTTTATTTTAAAGCCAGGTGCTGTAAATAACATTACCGTTGGTATTGTTTTTGGAAGAGGTACTGATGGTGATTTGCTTTCTTCAGTTGAAGCAATGAAAAGAGCGGATACTAAAGCACAGGCTTTATTTGATGCTTGTTTTAGAATTATTGATCCGCCTGCTGCTCCTAAATTGACTATACAAGAGTTGGAAAATGAATTGATTTTGTTAATTGAGAATCCATCATCTTCAAATAATTATCGTGAAGAATACGAAGAGTTAGATGAAATTAACATTACTGATCCTACTGTGGATAGATATTTCAGATTTGAAGGTTACCAAATTTACCAAATGGCAAATGAAGAAGCTTCTGTAACGGATATAACTGATCCAAATATGGCTCGTTTAGTTGCTCAATGTGATATTGAAAATGAAATTAGTAGAATAATTAACTTTGAATTTGACGAAGCTTTAGGTTTTTCTGTTCCCGTTGAAAAAGTTGACGGTGAAAATGCTGGAATTCAGCATTCTTTTCAAATCAAAGAAGATGCATTTGCTCAAGGTGTTAGAACTTTGGTAAATCATAAAACATACTATTTTATTGCCGTTGCTTATGCATTTAATGAATTTAAGAAATATGACCCAAATGATCCACTATTGTTAGATGGACAAAAATTACCTTATATTTCATCTCGTTTAAGTTATGATGGTACTGCAGTGAAAGCAGTGGCAGCTATTCCTCACAACACAAGGCCAGAAGGTAGTGGTACTGATCAAAGAATTGGTTATGGTTCATCACCTAGAATTACTAGATTAGATGGTTATGGTAATGGTAATAGATCATTGGAATTCACGACTTCTACATTGAATTACATTTTGAATAATGGTTACATGGAAAATCCAGAATATGAATATGGTGGTGGTCCAATAAATGTAAAAGTTGTGGACCCATTGAATTTAGTGGGTGGATATTTTGAATGCAAATTCAATGATTACGGTGCTAGTACAGCAGCTATTGACACTTCAAGTTGGACAATCTATCGTTATGACACAAAAGGTGGGTCAATCATTGATTCTGTTAATTCTGAGGTATCCATTGAAATGAATAATGAACAGATAATTCCGAAATGGGGGATTTCAGTTCAAATTCATCAAGAGAAATATTTGGGAACTGGAACACAATATGATAAGACAACATCATTAATTGATGCAACCATTAATTTTGAAGATTCATCAAAACGATGGCTATCTTTTGTGCCTGATAATGACGGATTTTTCCCAACAAATTGGATTCGCTCTGGTGAATATACTCCAGGAACTGATCCAGGAGCTACACCTTATGATTGTTTGCCTGATGGTGCTGCATATGCTAATCCTTGTAATTACAAAGATGAAGCTGGTCAAGATCCTGACAAGTTATTTGCTAAGATTTTAGGTGGTGGTATAGCGCCACATAGGTTAGTTGGGTATCAAAGTGATTATATGCCACTGGCGTATTATAATTTAACTTCACCTGGCGCATCTAAAAATTATGCTTCAATTAGTTTCTTACCAAGTGTAAATATCATTATCACTGATAATAAAGCACTGTGGACAAGATGCCCAGTAATTGAATTAGGTAGAACTGCTGCATTAAATACTGGAGGAGCTGTTGCTGGTGGAATGAGAAAAAGTGCAAGTGTAGATAAAGAAGGAAACCCGAATACAGGAGCTGAAGCTGGTCAAGGTATGGGATGGTTCCCAGGATATGCTGTTGATATGGAATCTGGTGCTCGTTTGTATATGGCGTTTGGCGAAAATTCCTTCTTAGGTACTGAAAATGGCAGTGATATGCTTTGGAATCCTACTTCTAACTATGTAAATTCTGTTGGCGATCCAATGATGGGAGGAGTTCATGCAGTTTATGTATATAGTTACAAACAAAAATTAATAAATAATTTTGTGACTGGATATGATTTCCCAGAATATAAAAAAGCAGATGCTGAAACTATGGCTGGAAATCATTTGTATCAAAGAATGCTAGATGTTCAATCGACTACCTCATCAATTGCTTCAGCGGCTAAAAGAGAAGTTTACGGAAGTTTAACGTGGATTGTTAACCCAATGTTGACTTTTGGTCAAACAGTCAATTCTACTGATGTTACGATTAAGTTGCGTGTAAACAAAGAATACAAAAATTTCGTAGGTTCTGGTGAAAATGGTGGTAAGCCGATGTACTCTTGGTCAATGGATGAAATATCTACAGCGCAAGCTAGTCAAGATGCTAGGATAGATGCATTAAAATTAATTAATGTTGTTCCTAATCCTTACTATGCTTTCTCTGAGTATGAAAGATCTAGATTAGATACACGTGTTAAGATTACCAATTTACCTCAAATCTGTAATATTAAAATATATACAGTAAATGGTAAATTAGTTAGAGCATTCAAAAAGGATAGTGAGATTACCTCTTTGGATTGGGACTTAAATAATAGTAAAGGTATTGCCATTGCAGGCGGTGTTTATTTAATTCATGTTGAAGTGCCCGAAGTCGGAGAAGTAATTTTGAAATTCTTCGGTGGAATGAGACAGATTGACTTACAAGGTATATAATACAATATTAAAACAGTTGAAATGAAAAAATCAGTTAGAAATATTAAAAGTGCTCTTTTTGTTGGAGCGGTATTATTTACAATGACAACATTCGCAGGGAATGAGGACAGGGTAGGTACTGCTGGAGCGACACAATTATTGGTTAATCCTTGGGCTAGAAGTTGTTCAATGGGTGACGCTGGAGTTGCATCTACAAATGGGCTTGAAGCTACATTTTTGAACATTGCTGGTTTAGCGGCAGCAAATAAAACTCAAATTAAATTCAATTACAGCAATTGGATGGGTGGAGCTGGAATCTCTTTTAATAGTGCAGGTATTGCACAAAGAATCTCTGAAACAGATGTTATTGCGGTTAGTATTCAGTCAATGAATTTTGGTGATATTGAAATTACAACTGTAGATAATCCTGAAGGAAAAATAGGAACTTTTTCACCTAGAGCCACTGTATTTAACATTGGTTATGCTAAATCTTTTTCTGCTTCAATATCAGGAGGAATTAATTTCAAAATAATTTCTGAAAGCATTTCTAACTTGAAATCTTCAGGAATGGCTATTGATGCGGGTATTCGATATGTTACTGGTGAGCGTGACCAAGTTAAGTTTGGTATAGCGTTAAAAAATGTTGGACCAACAATGAGATATAAAGGTGATGGTTTAACACAGCAAATCACTTATAATTCTACGGGTATTATAGCATCTTTGGATGAGAGATCTGCAAGTTTCGAAATGCCTTCATTGCTTTCAATTGGTGGTTCTTATGATTTCATCGTTAATGAAAACAATAAAATAGTCTTGGCAGCTGCTTTTACAGCTAATTCTTTTTCAAATGATCAATACCGTCTGGGATTGGATTATGCAATGACTGGAGAGAAGGTAGCATTTAATCTTCGTGGTGGTTTTGTATATGAAAAGAATTTGTTTTCTGCTGAAAATAGATCGAATGCATTAGTTGGACCATCTGCAGGTTTCTCTGTAGACGCATTAGTTGGTGAGAATAAGAGTGCTTTAGGTATTGAATACGGAATTCGTTTTGCGGGAGTATTTGGACTTATCCATACTATCGGTGCTACGATTAATTTGAAATAATATATTAACAACCTACACAATAACACTAGACACAAATTAGTTTAATTGTTCTGAGAGTTATTTAAATTTTTATATATTTGTTATTCAAGAGAGTCCTATGGGGCTCTCTTGTTTTTGTATAAAGTAAATGGATTAAATCTACAAAAATGTCACAAATAAGTTATTATACCGCTGAAGGATTGAAAAAATTGAAAGATGAGTTGCACGAAATGAAAACGGTACAGCGACCTTCTATTTCCAATCAAATTGCAGAAGCCAGAGATAAAGGTGATTTATCTGAAAATGCTGAATATGACGCTGCAAAAGAAGCTCAAGGACTTTTAGAAATGAAAATTGCAAAATTAGATTCTATTGTAGCTTATGCCCGTGTTATTGATAATACCAACATCGACAATTCAAAAGTTTTTATTCTTTCAAAAGTAAAGATTAAAAATGTTGCGAATGGAATGGAAATGGAATACATGCTTGTAGCTGAGAATGAAGCAAGTTTGAAGGATAAGAAAATATCCATCGATTCTCCAATTGGGAAAGGATTATTAGGTAAGAAACAAGGTGAAATTGCTGATGTTCAAACACCAAACGGAATTATGAAATTTGAAATTGTTGAAATTTCAAGATAATGAGTTCAATCTTTACTAAAATAGTAAATGGTGAAATACCATGTTACAGAGTAGCCGAAAACGAAAAATTTTTGGCTTTTTTGGATATTACACCTGTTGCTAAAGGACATGTATTGGTTATTCCTAAACAAGAGATTGATTATATCTTTGACATTGAAGATGCTTTGCTAGCAGAAATGATCATCTTCTCAAAAGAAGTGGCAATCAAGATGAAAAAGATTCTTCCATGCAAGAAGATTGGTGTCACGGTAATTGGCTTAGAAGTGCCACATGCACACATTCACTTGGTACCAATGGATAAATTGGACGATATGAACTTTGCAAAACCAAAGTTATCCTTTGCACATTCTGAAATGGAAGAACTGGCCAATCAATTGTATTCTACATAAATTATTATTTTGGATTAATTATTGTCATTTAGTTTTTAACTCAATCAAAATCTCTAAGTGAAAACAGCGTTTCACATAAAATTAATAAGTGTTTTTTTCTTCCTACTAATTGGAGGAAAAGTTTCTGCATTGGAACCGCCTTTAAACATTCTATTTATTGGAAATAGCTTCACGCACATGAACAGTATGCCTAAGATGTTTGAGAGAATGGCTACATCAAACAAGCAAAGAGTTCACGTCGAAATGAGTGCGAAAAGTAATCATACATTCAAAATGCATTGTGAGCGACCTGAAATGTTTGATAAAATCAAATCAAGAAAATGGGATTACATAATCATCCAAGGTTTTAGTAGGGAATTAATTGACGATTACAACTATATTGATACTGCCTGTATGCCTTATTTTAATGAAATTGTAGATTCAATCTATTTGAGTAATCCTTGCACCAACATTCTATTATATGAAACTTGGGGTTATAAAAATGGCTTAAATGATAGTTTACGTGTCATGACTTTTGATGCTATGACAGATTTTATCGAAAGAGGTTATAAATACTTATCAGAGTTGTATAATATTCCAATTGTGCCCGTTGGTAAAGTTTGGCAAGATGTAGCGAATAAACACAAAGGAATTAATTTGTACGCAGAGGATTTGGCTCATCCGAGTCAATATGGTTCCTACTTGGTAGCGACTTCGTTTTATACTGCAATTTTTAAAAAAGCACCAGATGACACTTTTACTGATGGATTAGATCCTGTGAAGGTAAAAGCCATTCATGCTTCTGCCTATAAATACATATTGACAAATATTGATATGTATAAATTGAAAATGAATTCAATGTTTATCTCTGCTGAAAAATTGAAAAATGGAAATTTAAAAATTCGATGTAAACAGTATTTTCGTGATGCCGATTCTGTTCGTTGGGATTTTGGCGATGGCAAATTCTCTAATTATAAATCATTAAGTCATGTTTATACCAAAGAAGGAACTTATATGATCAAACTTACTATCTACGATCAATGTGGTACTCGTATATTATTTAAAGAGGAAACATTGAAAAAAGTTAAAGTACCGCCTAAAACAACTCCGCCAAAACCATAATCAAACGTAACTGAGTTTATAGTTAAGATCTGATAGGTTATAGATGAGTGATGAGAGACCAAGTGATGAGTATAAAACTGATAACTGAAAGTTTATAGTTGAAATTAAACGAACATCGAGCGACAGCCTAGATGTAGTTTGTTCTCTATGTGCACTGCGTCCTTGTGGTTATTATATGTCTTTATTGTTGAATTTTTTCCTTACCGGAATAATAATATCTAAGACTTTATTCAAGAATCTTGTAAGTGGATCTATATAATAAATCATTACAACGAATAAAGTAATGAAAAGCGCAGCGCCAATTCCAGCTTCATATGGATTCAATGGGTTGTGAGCCTTACTATAGAAAGTTCCAATACCAATTCTAATAACAGCTCCATAAAGCAACATCATGTGAATTATAAAGATGGATAAGGTATTTTGACCTATTTTAATGAAAAGATTTTCCTTTATTTTAACCAGTTTCTCAAAAGTTGCTAAAATTCCAAGTACGATTAAAACCCATCCCAATGTTTCGAAAAGCCAATTTGCACGAACCAAATAATTGATATCTCCCGCTATATTTTTCACACAATAATTTGTAAAAAGTAATATTTCTGTGGAATAAAACGTAAGTGTCAGACCCATGGCGAATAGGAACATTGGGACATTCCACTTTGATTTATTGATCCATTTAGAATGTAGGATAACACCAATACCAGCTCCAAAGAAAGTATATCCTAAATTCGGTGCAAGTGGAAATAAAGAACGACTTGACGGAGCATGAATCATATTTTGAAGAAAATTCGGCCAACCATTCGGCCAACCATATTTTACGCCGTCCACTTTGAGTTCGCTTAATGGTGCATAAAGGCTAAATATCAAACAGGATATTCCAAAATAGTATACCCACAAAGGAATGATTTTAGTTAATTTATACAAACCATAAACAAGTAATAATAGAAGTATTCCATAGGCTATACATTGAAGAATGTGAAAGCTATTTGGATTCAATAAATATCCCCAGAAAATTAATTCCAGAACACGTTTAAATCCTTTCTTAACACGGTCATTACTAAAATAGGGTTTACCATCCGTCCCGAATAATAAATAAACGAAAACCATTCCGGTCATCGTCAAGAACATTGGTGAAGTATATCCACGTATAATGTGCCAAATGTCGTAAACCAAGAAATCAGGATTTACAAAATGACGATCAGGACTCCTAAATTCTTCACCTAACGTCAAATCAATAAAGTGACCTTCCAACATTAATAAAATGGCAAATGATCGTGCGATATCAATAAAATAGATACGAGGACGTTTTACAACCGGAAGAATAGAATCTTTTGACATTTATTAAAAAGTTGAAAGCAAAGATACACAAATGTCAAGTTTCATCAAGTGTTTTGTTTTGAATGATCTAAAATCCTTCCCCATTAATCATAACACTAATTGCTTGACGATATCCTTTAAAGTAAATCGTGACAGGAAAAGAAAATAATCCTTTAGGCAATGGTTTTTTTGATTCAAAAATAAAAGGAACAGTTGAATTTCCGTCTATAATTGCTGGTATAGTGACTGTTACATATTCATTTTCTATTTCAATTTTCTCAACCTCTAAAGCAGTGTTTCCTTTATTTTTGAATTGTAAGGTTTTTGAAAATACAGCAATTTGAGCTGTAGCTGCTAAATCAATAAAACGAGGAGACAATTCAGTAATAAACATCAAGCTGTCATCTTGAATGTAATCTACACTTTGAATTTCAATTTTACGCTCTATCGCCGCAGCTCGAGAATAAACCGAATTTTTTTGGTCGTGAAAATTGTCACTAGTTAATTTGTTTGCTGTATATTCTCCAAATGGCACTTGATTGAAAATAACTTTCCCTCCATTTGAAGCTTTGTTCATTATATAAGGTCGGAATACTCCGTTGTCGTATGCCATCAAATAATTCACTAAAGAGGAAATTCTTCTTTTTGTCAAACTAACGTTGTAATCGGTTTTAGCCAATGGACTCGCAAAACCTTTAACTGTGATGTTAATTTTAGATCCTTTTTGTAATTCCTCTAATAATAAATCACGGAACAAATACAAATCCTTTACCCCCTGATCGACATATTCGATAAAGAAACTTTCAATATCTTCTTTGGCTTCGTCGGATTTTACAGCACTCAAACCACTTGAATATTCCACTTGATATTTATCCAACATTGCTCTGTATTCTCCATAACCATTGATATAATTAACTTGAGTAACAGTATCTCTTGATTTAGGATCAGGACAATCATTGTGAAAATAGAGTGTTACTGGCAAGCGTTTATTTAAATCTGCCAAAGTTTCTTTTGGCGTTGGAATTTCAATTTTCAATGGAGGAAAAGTGGTAAAAATATCACTGCAGCAAGTAGGGTTTTTGCTAAACATTACTCCAATTCTATTGCTAGAAAAGTAAGAAGTATCACCACTTTTAAAATAGTATAAATCGTTTGCAGGAGAATTGTATGGTAATCCAATGTTTTGTGGTTCTTCAAATTGTGTTTGATAGTTAACTTTGAAAATATCATAGCCACCAAAACCATTCAACCAAGAAGACGAAAAATATAGTGTATTGTCATTATTGTTCCACCAAGGACTCAAATCGTTATCTATAGAATTGATCTTTTTGACATTTTGTACTTTTGAAAATTGATTACCATTTTTAATTGCTGAAAACCAAATATCCATACCACCTTCTGTTCCCTCTCGATCTGACGAAAAGAAAAGTACTTCTTGTCCATCCAATTCTCCTATACAAGGCATTGTTGTATTTGCACCTTCTTCATTTATTATGTCGCCTAAAGAGTCTATTGAAGACCATTTACCATCATTGAAATTGGCAACCATAATTTTACATTTGTAATTAAAACCTTCGTGAGCACACAAACTAAAATAGAATCGTTTTCCATCAAATGAAAAGGTGCCATTGCCTGTATTTAATTTTTCCAACATTAAATCTTCAATTCTACTTGATTTTTCAAAAACACCATCGTTTAATTCAGATTGAAACAAACGTGTTTTATAGGTTTTAGAATAAACTTCTTCGGTTGTATTAATTGAATCAGCGCGAAGAGAAGAAAAAACTAAAACGCCATTATGGAGATTATGACCAAATTCTGAATCAAATGAATTGACAGTTTCTGGCAAGCGCAAATAATTAACTTTAGCCGTGTCTTTAATAGCAGATTTTGCCCATAAACACGATTCAAGTTCGCGTTTAGATTTTAAATAAGGGTAACTTTTTTTATCTTTTAGGAATTTCTTTTTTGCTTTTTTGAATGTTTCAAGTGCCTCATCATATTTACCATTGTGCTTTTGCATCAAGCCTAAATTGACAAGCGACATTGGGTAAATCCCACCTTGTTCTCTGTCATATACTTTGGCGTAATAATATTCTGCTTTTCGATAATCTTTGTATGATTTTAACGTTTCAGCGTATTTCCATAAAGTAGAAACAGAATTTGAATCAATTTCCATGGCTTTTTCATACAATTCTACTGCGTAATAGTAATCACCGTTATTGTATTTGTCTTCAGCATGTTTCAAATAAGCACCCAATTTGGATTGACCAAAAAGAGAACTACTTGATGCAAGAAAAAGAAACACGATTAGATGAAATCTGGACATACGCGATGTGCAATTTTTTTAGGTTTAAAATGATGCAAAATATAGCGGGTTGCAATTTCAAGACCTCCTCTTAAATTACTAGCTGGGACTAATTTTGAAAAATTGACATCATAACTCAATCCAACAAACCAATCTTGATAATCTAGTCCAATACTAATGTAAGAAGCATCTCTATTTCTATACCACAACCCAGCGTACAAAGCACGATATGTGCCAGCTTTATCAACAAGCGTATATTTCACAGAAGAACCAAGGTTTATTTCTCTGTATTTACCTTGAATTGAAACATTTATACCAGGAACTATGTCCCAGTCAATATCTAATTTATACAATCCTTTGGCAAAAATATTCATACGAATATCCCTTGGAATTGTTTGGGTATAAAAACCTTGATTGGGTCTATTCAAATTATAAAACCCTATTCCAGTAGTTATTTTTTGACGTTTGCTTTTGTAATATTCATATACAATACCTACTCCACAAGATAAGTTTGTTTTTCTATCAGTTTGATACAATTCATTCGTTGGAAGGTTAGGGTCAAAATATACTCCATTAAATTGGTTGTCGAAATATAATTGATCCCAATTGATTTGTCTGTGATTCATTCCAATATTTATTCCTGGCCGAATACAATGCATCGAATCTTTTGTAAGCTTTAATAAGTATGAAACATTTCCTTGAATTTCTATTGTCCGAAGCTTTCCGTCACCAACCTTATCATGAAAAAATAATAGACCAACTCCAATGTTTTTTTTGTTTGGCAAATGCATATCTGTTGAGAATGAAATCGTGCTAAATGGTTTAGTAACACTTCTCCATTGATCTCTATAATTGGCTACAAAGCGATAATCTCCATTAAAATGTCCAGCATTGCCTGGATTTTGAAAAATAGGAATATCATTGAATTGTGACCAATGAATATCTTGACTAAAAGACAGGGATATCTTTAGTAGAATGATAGTAATTATTAGTCCCGCAGTTCTCACTAGTCAAATAAATTGAAGGATGAAGATACAACTAATAAATAAGAAAAGAAAGATTCTCTTTTTTGATTTATAAAAGCGATAGTAAAGGGAAGGAATTGATTCTACTTCTCTAAAAACACCAATAACATAATGATTCCAAGTAAGACAATCAACAAATATAATTTTGGATCTTTGAATAATGGGTGTTTACCACGTTTTGTTAGGCGTTCATAATCATGGCGAATACGCGAATAATCCTTGTGACGTTTGATTTGTTCGTCACTTGGCTCAAGATTCTTTTTTTCTCTATTTATTGAAAACTTTCTCATGATCGTTCAGTCCACTTTTTATTCAATTTTTCTAAAATACGATAAACGCGCATTTTTGCATTTGCTTCAGTGATTTTATAAATGTCAGCAATTTCTTTGAAACTCAACTCTTGAAAAAACCGTAATTCAATTAAATCCAACTGTTCTTGTTCCATTTCGTTCAATAATCCTACCAATTGTTCTTGGTCTTCTTCCGACATGTAACGATTGAGATTTGCTTCAGCACAAATATCTTTAAATCTATTTTCGTCTATATCAACAGTTTTGGTCGTTTTGGAAGCTCTAAAAAACATTGAGACCTCATTTTGTGCGATGCGATAAAGCCAACTACAAAATGGTAACCCTCTATCTTCATACTTTTGAATATTGGCCATTGCCTTTATAAAAGTTTGTTGCGTAAGATCTCCTGCAACCTCTTCATTTCCGCCTAGACGCTTAAAAGTAAAACGATAGATTCGTTCAAAATAAGTATTATATAATTCTCCGAAATAATACGTATCCGTCTTTGCTAGCTCAATTATTTCGGGCTCACTAAGATTTTTTTTATGTCGGCGAAGAGAAAACAAATTGCTTTTTTTTAAGGAAATGAAAGATTCAAAAAAAGTAACAGATTGGTTTGAAATAAAATTTAATTATGGTGTTGAAAGTGAAACAGGAATTATTTTTCCGTTCATCCATTGGTTTCCGGTAAGTGCAAAATCAGTTATATAATCAGCCATTTTTGATGCGGAAACTGGTGCTTCATATCCAGGGAAGGCTTCTTCCAACATTTCGGTTTGAACGGCTCCAAGACACAAACAATTCATTTTTATTTTAGAATCTTTGTATTCTTCAGCAAACAATTCGGTGAAACTGCAAACAGCAGCTTTTGAAGTTGAATAAGCACTCAATCCAGCAAATTTGACACTTCCTTGGAAACCACCGATTGAACTAATGTTTACAATATGACCTCCGTTTCCAATCATTTTTGGAACTGCTGCTTGGGTTGTTTCCATAACGCCAATCACATTTACTTGATAGCAATTAGAAATATCTTCATGTGTTAATTCCGTAAAAGGCTTGTTTACCAATTTCCCAGCATTATTGATGAGAATATCAATCCGATCGATTTTTTCAAAAATTACTTTTGCTTGTTCTGCAACGTTTTTAGATAAATCAAATTCAACAACTTGAACATTCGGTAAATTTCCGAATAAATCTTGCATTTTTTGAAGATTTCGTGAAAGTGCAAAAACCGTATTAGAAGAATCAGTTGCAAATTTTTCAACGAGTTCTTTCCCGATTCCGCGGCTGGCACCTACAACAACAACCGTTCTTTTAGACATCGTAAGTAAACGTTAATTCCTCACTTGTCGGATGTGCTTGACACGTTAAAATATAACCATCTTGAATTTCTTTGTCCGTTAACGACATGTTTACTGTCATCATGGCTGTTCCATTGATTATTTTTGCTTTGCAAGAACAACAAACACCACCTTTACAAGAATAAGGTGCGTCTAAACCTGCTGTCTCAGCTGCTTCTAACAAACTTTTACCTTTTGTTTTGAGTGTGAATTCAACAACTTCACTGTCCAAAATTGCTTTAACTTTACTTTCTCCGTCAAAAGAAGAAGTAACAACAGTTTCTTTTTGAGCCATTAAAACTGGTGTGGTGAACAATTCGAAATGAATTTTAGATTTGGCAACCCCGAAAAACTCGAGTGTACTTGAAATATCTAAAATCATTTGCTCAGGTCCACATAAAAAGAAAGCGTCTGCTTTTAATAAATCAAGATTGGCTTTAATTTGAGTAGAAAAAGAATCTTTGTCTATTCTTCCAAATTGATATCCTTCCACTTCTTCATTTGTCAAAAAATAAGCAGCAGAAGTGTTAGATAATGCATTAATTTCTTGGTGAAAAATTATTGACTCTTTGGTTCTATTTCCAAAAAACAAGTTCATTTTTCCACCACGTTTTTCTATTGCTTTTGCAATCGACATCATTGGCGTGATACCACTCCCTGCCGCAACAGCAACTATGGTTTTATCAGAATCTTTTAAAATGAAATTTCCAATCGGTTTAGAAATAGCAAGAATACTTCCTGGCAAAATATTTTCATTAAGCCATATAGAAATATTTCCACCTTTCACTGCTTTAGCAGCAAATGATATTGGTTCGTTTGGCCCACTGCAAATAGAATAGGATCTATGCTCATCCTTTCCATCTTTCTCAACTGAAACAGTAATGTATTGACCTGGAATAAATTGAAATTCAGATTTTAATTCTGAAGGAATTTCAAGTGTTATTTTTACAGTATCTGCAGTTAATTTTTCAACTGCTTCGACTGGAATTTCATGAAAACCTTTGTGTAGTTTTTTTGAATCCTTGTCCTTTTTAAACATTCCAAATAATGCCATAATTTATTCGTCAAATGATACAATTAATTTTTCGCTTGTAGGATGTGCTTGACATGTCAAAATATATCCTGCTTCCACTTCGTCTTTTTCTAAAGAATAATTCACGTCCATTCGGGCTGAACCTTCAATAATTTTTGCTTTACACGTGCAACAAACCCCACCTTTACAAGCAAATGGTAAATCGGCACCTGCTTTTTGAGCAACATC
>VFKM01000059.1 GCA_009885545.1 Flavobacteriales bacterium | reverse complement strand
TTAAAAGTCCTGCCTCAAAAACGGTAAACAAGCCAACTGGCCCTGCACCTATTATTATTATATCTGTTTGTATCATTGTTTATTCTGACTAAAAAGGGCAAAGTTAATTATTTGTTCTTTAACAGTTAACTATCACTTCTGTTTAAATAAAATGAATTAAATAAATTTCTTAGCGAATTCCCAAATAACTACTCCCGCGCAAACAGAAACATTCAAACTGTGTTTTGTCCCAAATTGTGGAATTTCAATGATGTAATTTGATGCATCAATTACATTTTGGTCAACACCATTCACTTCATTCCCAAACACAAGTGCAAACTTTGAATCGTTTAAGGTATTAATTTCATTTAGTAAAGTAGTTTTTTCTGTTTGTTCAATACTGCAAATCGAAACACCGGCAGCCTTTAATTCAGTTACTAATTCAGTTATTGATTGTCGATATTCCCATTCTATCGTTTCTGTTGCTCCCAATGCTGTTTTTTGAATATCTCGATGAGGAGGAGTAGCAGTGATGCCACATAAATAAATCTTTTCAACATTGAAAGCATCTGCAGTTCTAAAGAAGGAACCAATGTTGTTTAAACTTCTGATATCATTAAGTATAACGATAATTGGGAATTTCTTTTGAAGCTTAAAATCTTCCTCAGATACACGATCGAGTTCCCATAATTTAAGTTTTTTATTCATTTTGTTGAAAATATACAACGAAGAAGTTTTGTCTACTCGTTGCTAGACTTTAAATTTACCTACAAAAATCACAAAATCATTCCACTTGGCGACCAAAAAAGAAGAAAAAAGCGCGAACGAAACGCCTTTAATGAAGCAATACAATCAAATCAAGGCTCGCCATCCTCAAGCTTTGTTGCTGTTTCGCGTTGGTGATTTTTACGAAACATTTGGGGAAGATGCTATTCGAACTTCTAAAATATTAGGAATAACATTAACCAAAAGAGGTGCAGGCTCTCCTTCCGAAATAGAATTAGCTGGTTTTCCTCATCATTCAATTGATACATATTTACCAAAACTTGTTCGAGCTGGATTAAGAGTTGCTATTTGTGATCAATTGGAAGATCCTAAAATGACAAAGACAATTGTTAAAAGAGGCGTGACGGAATTAGTTACTCCAGGTGTTTCTTTTAATGACAATGTTTTAGATAAAAATAAAAACAACTTTCTGTGTGCAATTCATTTTGATAAAGATGAACATGGAATATCCTTTTTGGATGTTTCAACTGGAGAATTTTTAGTGGCTCAGGGAAGTAAGGAATACATTGATAAATTAATCCAAGGTTTTGAACCCACTGAAATAGTTTATCAGAAAAATAAGTCTAAAGAATATCAGGAACTTTTTGGAGAGAAATATTATACGTTTCGTTTAGAAGATTGGGTTTTTACAAAAGATTTTTCAAATGAATCTTTAAACAATCATTTTCAAACAAAATCTTTGAAAGGATTTGGAGTCGAAAACTTGAATTTTGCAGTAATAGCAGCTGGAGCAATTTTATTTTACCTTTCAGAAAATCAACAAAACAAGCTAGGACACATTGCGTCTATTTCACGTATTGAAGAAGAAAGATACGTTTGGTTAGATCGATTTACCGTTCGGAATTTAGAATTAATTAGTTCACCGCATGAAAACGCTACGACCTTAGCGGATATTTTAGACAAAACGAAAACCCCAATGGGTGGTCGAATGATGAAACGTTGGATTGTGCTACCGTTAAAGGATGAACAACCAATAAATGATCGACTTCAAGCGGTTAACTATTTGAAAGAAACGACTCAAAATGCATTTGAAATTGGTGAACGATTAAATGAAATAGGTGATATAGAACGTTTAATTTCAAAAGTTGCAGTTGGAAAAGTGAACCCAAGAGAAGTAATTCAAATGCGCAGGACTTTACTTCAAATTGATCCAATTAAAAAGATAATTAGTGATACCGACAGTTCACTTTTGAAAAAAATTACTGATCAGTTGAATCCTTGTTTGAAACTAATTCAATTAATAGAAACCCGTTTGGTTGATGAGCCAGCTGTTCAAATCGGAAAAGGTTTTGTGATAAGAAATGGCTGTAATGAAGAACTAGATGACTTAAGAACTATTTCTTCTAATGGAAAAGAATACTTGGAAGATTTACAAAATCGGGAATCTGAAAGAACGGGAATCCCTAGTTTAAAAGTTGCTTTTAATAATGTTTTTGGATATTATTTGGAGGTCCGAAATACGCATAAAGACAAAGTTCCAGATGAATGGATTCGCAAACAAACATTAGTTAGTGCAGAAAGATATATCACAGAGGAATTAAAAGAATACGAGACTAAGATTTTAGGTGCAGAAGAAAAAATTCATGCAATTGAAACGAAAATGTTTCAAGACCTCGTGTTTGAAATGTCAGACTACATTCAATTAATTCAACACAATGCGTTTCTTATTGCACAGTTAGATTGTTTGTTGTCTTTTGCAAATGTTGCTATTCAAAACAATTATAATTTACCTTCTATTAATAACGGTCTGGCACTTGAAATTATACAAGGACGTCATCCAGTTATTGAAAAACAATTAAAAGTAGGAGAGGAATATATTGCCAATGATGTTTACTTGGATTGTGATAAACAACAAATTATCATGATTACTGGTCCAAACATGAGCGGCAAGAGTGCAATTTTGAGACAAACAGCTTTGATTAGTTTGATGGCTCAAATTGGATCTTTTGTTCCAGCAAAAAAAGCGGAACTTGGATTGGTTGACAAAGTTTTCACAAGGGTAGGGGCTTCCGATAATATTTCTTCTGGAGAATCTACTTTTATGGTTGAAATGAATGAAACAGCTAGTATTTTGAATAATCTTTCAGAAAGAAGTTTGATTCTTTTAGATGAAATCGGAAGAGGAACAAGCACGTATGATGGCATTTCTATTGCATGGGCCATTGCAGAATACTTGCACGAAAACCCAAAAGTAAAAGCAAAAACGTTGTTCGCAACGCATTATCACGAGTTGAATGAAATGACTAAAAAATTCGAAAGAGTTAAAAATTTCAATGTTTCAGTGAAAGAAATTGGTTCAAAAATTCTTTTTATGCGGAAATTGGTTCCAGGAGGAAGTGAGCATTCTTTTGGAATACATGTCGCTAAATTAGCTGGAATGCCGCAGAAGGTTTTGTCGAGAGCAGAACTTATGTTGAAGGAATTGGAATCATCTCACGACATGGGAGGCAAACAAAACATGAAAACAAAAGTGAAAGATGCAATTGCTTCAGAAAATATGCAATTAAGCTTCTTTCAATTAAACGACCCTGTTCTTGAACAAATTAGAGAAGAATTAGTGGCGATTGATATTAATTCTCTCACTCCAGTAGAGGCTTTAATGAAGTTAAATGAAATCAAAAAATTAACCGGTGGATAAAATAACTTCAAAAAAAGTTAAAAATTTCCATTGATTTTTAGAAAAACTTTATACATTTGTCGCCCGTTACAAAAGAAAGCATCGGCTTTCATTATTTATGCGGAATACAGTATAATCTGTATTATTGAAATATGCGAGAGTAGCTCAGTTGGTAGAGCACAACCTTGCCAAGGTTGGGGTCGCGAGTTCGAATCTCGTCTCCCGCTCCAAGTCTGCTCGGATGGTGGAATTGGTAGACACGCCGGACTTAAAATCCTGTGCCTGTATGGGCGTGCGGGTTCAAGTCCCGCTCCGAGTACTAAGTCCTTCAAAGAAATTTGAAGGACTTTTTTATTAAAATCTTGTGGGTTGGCTTCCACCTCTCACTTGAAAGTTAAATCCCGTGTGTCTTTGATGCTCGGGATTTTTCTTTGAAATAAGTTGTCAAACTATAATAATTCTTGTGGACCTTTAACAATTCATCTGAATCCTGTCAAAAAAAGAAAATCAATTTATTTATAACTTTTCCCCAACCTATTCACTTTCAATATCGTTGAACAATAAAACTCTTTTGTTAATTATCAAAAATTTATTACTTTTACACAAAATTAAAAAACTAAACATGAAAAAAATTTACTTAATTGTAGCAGTGTTAGTTAGTGGTTTCACTTCTAATGCTCAAAGGGTAGAAAAATCCTTTAATGTTAAAAGTACCGATGGTGCTGCAACAACTGAACATGGTTCCCATGGTCAAAATCAAACAGAAAAGATAGTTATTTGGGATAATGATTTTTCTGCTTCTTCTGATTGGACAATTTCAAATAATACCGCTGACGCACAAGATTGGGTAATTACAACCCTTTCTAGTACAGCTACTGGCTATGGACGTGGTACTTGGTTAGAGCCAATAAATCCTGTTTCTAATGAAAATGGATATGCACTTTTTGATTCAGATTTAGTTGGTGTAGATGGAGGTTTCCAAGATGCTTCAATCACTCTTATAAGTGGTGGTGCGAATTTAACAGGATATCCAAATGTTGTTTTGACATTTGCTCAACGTGTTACAATGTGGACTACTACTGAAACAACAGTATTAGTTAGTATTGATGGTGGTACAGTTTGGCAACCATACCCAGTGAATGTTGGTATGTCAACAAGTACTACTGTAGAAGATATGGTTTCAGTGAATATTTCTGCATTCGCAGGAGGAGCTGCAAATGTATTGGTGAAATTTAATTATATCGGTTCTTGGGATTATGCATGGATGGTTGATGATGTTGCAATCATTGAACAACCTAATAATGATATCCAAAATGTTTACGCTTATATAGTTGGTGTTAATAATTTAGGTGTTGAGTATGGAAGAACTCCTTTAAATCAAATTGATTCAGAATACGAAGTTGGTGGAAGTGTAACTAATTTTGGAGTAAACACTCAAACAAACGTTGTTGCTACAGCTGATTTTGTTTCATTTAGTGCAAATTACCCTTTAGGTTCAGTAAACAACGGTGATACTGTTAATTATTTCAGTACTGAAGCACCTGCTTTAGCAGTTGGTATTTATAACGGAACTTACACAGTTGTTTCTACTGAAGAAACAGGTGGAGTAGAATTTGGTAATAATACATCTTTAAGAAGTTTTGAAATAACTAATAATTATTATTCTGTTGACGGTATTGGAATACATCCTGCGTCTGAACTTGTTTTAGGTTCAATGGGTTCTGAATCTTTTGGTGCACCTGCAGAAACGTATCTTGCTAATTTCTATTCTTTAAAAGGAGCAACAAATACAGTTAACGGTTTCCAAATTGGATTAACTTCAAGTACAGTTGCAGGTTCAGAATTACAAATTCAAATTGTTGATACTGCTAATTTCTTTGCAGATGATGTAATTCCAGTTACTGACATGAACGGTGTTACTGCAATTGGATCTTTTTATACTGTTACTGCGGCTGACATTGCAGCAGGAGTTGCAAATATCTTGTTCAATGAGCCAATTACTTTGGCGGCAGATGCTTATTTTGCGGTTGTAGCGACAATAAATACATCAAGTGATCCTCTTGTACCAAATTCTGGTACTCCAGTTAGAATCTTAGATGATTTTACAGTTGAACAACCTTGGTATGCAAGTATGATCAACGTTCCTGATGATGCATCTGGATTGCCTACATCATATTCTAATGGAAATGCATTTGCTATTCGTTTAAGAATGAATTCTCTTGCAGGAGTTAGTGAAATTGAAAATGTATCTGCTATTTCAGTTTATCCTAATCCAACAAATGCTAACACTACAGTTGCAATTTCTTTAACTAATGAGTCTAATGTTACTATCAATGTAACTGACCTTGCTGGTAAAGTTGTTTATACAAATGCTTTAGGTACTGTTAACGGTGCACAAGAGGTAAATGTAAATACTGAAAGTTTGACTAGCGGAGTTTATATGGTAAACGTTTCAGTTAATGGAACTGTTTCTACTGAAAAATTGATTGTTAGAAAATAATTTCTAATTAATAAATTGAAAGGGTCGGTAGCAATACCGACCCTTTTTTTATGCCTACATGGGAAGTTTCATTATTTTTGTCAAAAATTGAAAATTACACTTATGAAAGCATATGTATTTCCTGGACAAGGCGCACAATTCTCAGGCATGGGAAAAGAGCTATATGAAAATTCTTCTCAAGCGAAAGAATTATTTATTCAAGCGAATCAAGTCCTAGGCTTTGATATAATGAAAATAATGTTTGATGGTTCTGATGAGGAGTTAAAGCAGACAAAAGTAACACAACCAGCAATTTTTCTCCATTCAACTATTCTGGCAATCTGTCTTGGTGATAATTTTAAACCTGATATGGTTGCAGGGCACTCACTTGGTGAACTTTCTTCTTTGGTAGCAAATAAGACATTGAATTTTGAAGATGGTTTAAAATTAGTTTACCAACGTGCTTTAGCAATGCAAAAAGCTTGCGAAAAGGAACCATCTACTATGGCTGCAATTTTAGGGTTGGAAGATGATATTGTAGAGAAAGTATGTTCGTCTATTAATGGAGTGGTCGTAGCAGCAAATTATAATTGTCCTGGACAGTTAGTTATTTCGGGTTCAATTCCAGCGGTTGAAGAAGCTTGTTTAAAATTAACAGAGGCTGGAGCGAAACGTGCATTACTATTACCTGTTGGAGGAGCATTTCATTCACCACTTATGGAGCCAGCAAGAGAAGAATTAGCAGCAGCGATAGAAGCTACATTATTTAATAAGCCAATGTGCCCAGTTTATCAAAATGTAACAGCAAATGCAGTAATAAACCCGACGGATATTCAGAAAAATCTTGTTTCGCAATTAACAGCTCCTGTTAAATGGACACAAACAATGTATCAAATGATTGCTGATGGAGCAACCGAAGTTATTGAAGTTGGCCCTGGAAAAGTTTTGCAAGGTTTATTCAAAAAAGTTGACCGTTCTTTCCCATGCTCAAGTGCGGAAATTTAGGCAATAACTATTTTAAAAAGGAAGGTTCTCAATTTTGAGGACCTTTTTTTATGGAAATTAATGACTAAAACCATCCAAAGAGAAACTTAAAAGAAGAGAGTATGAAAAAGTATATGTTAATTGGATGGTTGTTTGTATCAAACGCTATATTTTGTCAAAATGCACCAGGAGAAATTGTAGGAACAATTATCAATGGTGAAAATTCAGAAACGATTTTTGGAGCTAATGTTTTCGTGTTAGATCAGGATCGCAAATATCAAGCAATAACCGACGAAGATGGAAGATTTAGAATTACAGCCATCCCAGCTGGAGAGTATACAATGCATATTAAATACCTTGGAGACACAATGCCTGATATCGCTGTTAATGTTCCTATGGATGGAATCTATCAATCTGGTACAATAATATTCAATTCTTCTAAAATGTTGGGTGTGATTAATGTAAAAGCCGATGATGGTAGAATGAAATTGGAATATGGGTCACTTCCGGTGAAAACACTAACGGCAGAGGAAATTCAGCAAAGCTCAGCAAAATTTAGTATTGCAAATTTGGCAACGACAATGTCTTCGGAAATAAAGATGGCTGAAGATGGACAATTGATGTTTCGAGGTGCAAGAAAAGGAGATATGATTTATTTAATGGATGGAATTAAAAGTACAGAAATAAGTAATGTTCCAAGTTGTTCTATCGCAAGAATGATGGTCTACACAGGAGGTTTGCCAGCTAAATATGGTGATACACTTGGAGGGGCTGTAGTAGTTGAAACCTTAAGTTACTTTGATTTATATCGGGCTTGGGAAAGAGAAGAGCTTAAGAAAAATTGAATAAAAAGGGAGTTCATTAATTGAACTCCCTCTTCTCTTAAAAAAAATCCGGACTTTTATTTTCAATGAGTTTCAAGTAGTTTTTTAACTCTTGTTCATTTTCACTTTTCAAAACCATAAGCATACCTTCTGATTCTACTACGATATAATCGTTTAACCCATCAAGTAAGACTAATTTGTCTTTGGGAACGTTAACTTGACAATTCTTAGAATTGAAAAGATGAGCATTTTTACCAACTATTGAATTGTTATTTTCATCCTTTGAAAGATGAGAATTTAAACTTCCCCAAGTTCCTAAATCACTCCAATCAAAATCAGCTAAAACAACATCTGTGTTTTTAGCATGTTCCATTACAGCAAAATCAATTGAAATATCTTCACATTTTTCGAAGCAATTATTTACATGATTTTGTTCGTTGACACTATTGTATGGCGTTAAATCACCAGCAAACAGGTTATGTAAAGCAGGCTGGAATGATTTTAAGGAATCTAAAATGGTTTTAGCTTTCCAAACAAAAATTCCAGAATTCCAATAGAAATTTCCACTTTCAACAAATTCCTTTGCAGTTTCTAAATTAGGTTTTTCTCTAAATTGAGTGACTTCGGCTACTTCTCCTGGGTTAATTTTATTCGCTTTTGAAAATTCAATATATCCATATCCAGTATCTGGTCGGGTTGGTTGAATACCCAGTGTAACAAGTCTATCTCCTTCGTTTGCGCGATTAATAGCAGTTGCAATTATTTCTGTAAAACGATTCTCTCTAACAATCAAATGATCTGAAGGCGAAATGACTAAAACAGCATTTTCATTTTTTGCCATTATTTTAGCTGCGGCATACGCAATACATGGTGCTGTGTTCTTTCTTTTTGGTTCGGTTAATATTTGATCAAATGTTAAATCTGGCAATTGCTCCTTAACAATTGCAGCATAATTTGTATTCGTTAAAATATAAATATTTTCTTTGGGTGCAGTTAATAATAAACGATCGTATGTCATTTGTATCAATGATTTCCCAATACCTAAAACGTCTAAAAATTGTTTTGGTTTTTGAGGTGTAGACATAGGCCAAAACCTACTTCCAACGCCACCAGCCATGATAATGCAATAATTGTTATTTTTCATTTATTCTTTTATTTCAATTGGGTATACTTTAGCCAATGCATTTACAAGATAAGATTTACTTGTTTTTACTTCTTGACAAACGAATCTTTTTCTCCTTAACGGACCTTTAATAAAATGCCTGCCATTGAGAGCAAAGGTAGAATTATTTGGCAAGTGCTCAAGTATTTCAACACCCTCTTTTGGTTTGTCATATGAATTTAATACACGAGATAATTGATGGTCAGAACACGATGACGCTTTTGTGTTAACCAATGAATTAACCAATGCAGTTTCAATATCTTTAGGAAGACTTCCACTTTGAATAACGGGTAAGAGTAAAGTTCGAAAGGCGTTTTTCCATTCTTCACCATGCGGAGAAACACGATTTTGATAATTATTGAACGTATGTAGATGAGCAAATTCGTGTAAGGTTGTGATAAGAAACGAATATGGGTTCAAGTCACCATTAATAGTTATTTGGTGTTTCTCACCATTCATTCCAGCCCTAAAATCTCCTAACTTTGTCTTTCTTCCTCCAACAATTTTAAATTTTACCGACGATTTTAAAAACAAATCCACGACAATTTCAACAAAAGCATCAGGTACAAATTTTTTGTACGCTTCTGTAACTTGATTTCGTTTTGTTAAGCTTTGCTTTTTCACAGGCTAAATTTACATGAAATGAACACTTAATTTTTATAAAGTTTTCAGCTTATCAATGTGAATGAAAGAAATATCAATTATCTTAGCGGTTCATGAATGTAATTACAAATATTGGCCGTTATATTTTAATGCTTGGAGTGATTTTTTCACGACCTGAAAAAATAAAAATATTTAGGAAAAGAGTATTCAACGAAGCAGAAATTATTGGGATAAACTCACTCCCGATTGTAGCGCTTATGTCAGCTTTTATGGGTGCTGTAATAGCATTACAAACTGCATCCAATATGGAAAGTCCATTATTACCTGATTACACCGTTGGATATATTACACAGTCTAGTACTATATTGGAATTTTCTCCAACCATAATATCTTTGATTTTAGCTGGAAAAGTTGGATCGAATGTCGCTTCAGAAATTGGAACAATGCGCATTACAGAACAAATAGATGCACTTGAAATTATGGGAGTAAATTCATTGACGTTTTTAGTTTTACCAAAAATTGTCGCAGCTATGATTTTCTTTCCAGTTCTTATTGTCTTTTCTATGGGATTAAGTATGATTGGTGGCTGGATGGCGTTGACATTGTCTGGGTTACTTTCCTCTGAAACTTACGTTTTAGGAATTCGATCTTTTTTTGATGTTTACAATGTTTTTTATGCCTTAACTAAAACCGTTGTGTTTGGCTTTCTAATTGTTTCAATTGCATCATTTTATGGTTATTATACGAAGGGAGGAGCATTAGATGTTGGTCGTTCTTCAACTCAAGCTGTTGTTAGTAGCAGTATTGCAATATTAATTGCCAATTTCATTTTAACGCAATTGATGTTATTATGATAGAAGTTAAAAATTTAAATAAATCTTTTAGTGGTAAACAAATTCTAAATGATGTAAGTGCAGTTTTTGAGCGTGGGAAGGTGAATATGGTTATTGGGCAATCTGGTTCTGGAAAATCAGTATTAGCTAAATGTATTGTTGGACTTCACGAATTGGATTCAGGACAGGTATTATTTGATGGTGAGGATTTTACTTCAATGAATCGAATACAAAGAACTGAAATTAGAAAAGAGATTGGAATGTTGTTTCAAGGCTCAGCTTTATTTGATTCAATGACAGTTGAGGAAAATGTAATGTTTCCTTTAACTATGTTTACGAATAAGACTAAAAAGGAAATGCAATATCGTGTTGATTTTTGTCTTGAACACGTAAATTTAACTGATAAAAATAATTTGTATCCTTCGGAATGTAGTGGAGGAATGCAGAAAAGAATTGGGATTGCTAGAGCAATTGCAATGAATCCAAAATATCTTTTTTGCGATGAGCCAAATTCAGGGTTAGATCCAATCACATCAATAATAATTGATGGTTTAATAAAAGAAATCACGAATCAGTTTAACATTACAACTGTTGTTATTTCCCATGATATGAACAGTGTTATTGAAATTAGTGATAAGATAACCTTCATCCATCAAGGCCAAAATTGGTGGCAAGGAGATCGAAATTCTATAATTACAACTGAAAATCCGGAGATACTTAATTTTGTTTATGCTTCAGATTTTATGAAAGAGATTCGCGTTTCTATGAAAGAACATAGAAAATTGTAATCGATTTAAAAATAGGCGATATATCCGAAATGAACTTTCCCGTTACTCAATAATAGTTGATTGTTCAGTTGTTTTCCAAGTGCATAGGAAACAGAGAAGATGCCTATATTAGTTCCAAAAGAAAACCCTGCACCGAATCCAAAAGGATTGTCTTTGTTATATAAGGATGCATTATTTTCATAATATCCCTGATCAAAAAATGCAAAAACATGTGAGTTTTGATCGAGTAAAAAACGATATTCAAGTGTAAAAACAGTCCTAGAAGTTGCATATAATTCTTCTTCATTGAATCCACGAAGCGAAATTTGTCCTCCAAAACGAAATGTCTCATTTTGATAAATGATTGGAGCATAATACATTTCTGTTGAATTAATTAAATGTATCACATGTCTTGGTGTTATAGGAATAAACCATTCAATTTGAAGAGTAGATTTATAGGTGGTAGATTTCAATGCTTTTAAGGTATCTGATAATTGAGATTTCCTACTACCGATTGCCACTTCAAATATTAATCCAACTCCTTTTGAAGGATTTGGTAGATAATCTAGTTGTTTTCTATAAAAAGTGATTCCATAGGCATTTGACTTTACTGTAGATAAATTAGTTAACGTTGGATTATTTGAGCCACCTGTAAGAATATTTGACGAAAAATTTTGATAAAATACTTTGAGGTAATTTCCGCCTTTTAAAAAATATTGGACACCTAAGGTCGACTTTAATTCTAAAAAGGAGGTATCTCTTTTGTATAATTGAAATTGAACATCGATTCCAAAAGGTGAATGAAAAAGAAAAGGAAAGTTAACCTTGGCGTTCATGGACTGTGTTTCTTCCTGAATACTCCTCCAATTTAAATTTATGTACTCTCCATGCTTTAAAACATTCAATAGTTTTAAATTTAATTCGCCTGTTAATCCAATTTTTGTTGTGTTAACTTTAGGCTGAAGTCCAATTGCTCCATTAATGGCACTTACAGGGATAGATTCTAAATATAGGAATAACTCAACACCTTCTCTGGTAAAAAGAATTTCATGGACTTTAATTTCTCGAATAAAACTGAGTTGTTTAATTTTCTTACTTATGGTTTTCAGCTTAGAATCATCAAACGGGTCACCTCCTTTAATATCAATTAAACTAGATATAAAAATAGTTGAAATGGATGAATCGCCTTTTACATGAATTTTATTAAAAGTGTAATATTGGCCTTTGTTTATTTCTAAATTAGCTTTTAAACCCGTTTCCAATAATTGAATGTCTGAAAGAAATACCCTTGAGAATGGATATCCATTGGAAACAGTTGAATTGTGAATTGATTTTAATATTCTGGCTAATTCAACTGGCCTAAAGGGTATTGAAGCAATAGATTTTTCGCTTAAAGAAGAGTTTCTTTTAAGGAAAACTTTATCTTCAGGTTTTATCTCAAGTTGAATTTTATCAAAGTAATTACCAATGTAAAATGAAACAATGAGTTTGTTTTTATTGAATTTTAATGTGTCTAAAGAAGCGGTCAAATAGCCATCAGAAACTGCTGTATAATATAATTCTCGAACATAAGTCAATGCTGAAAGGCTGTCTTTAAAATTAAATTGGATATTTTTTTTAACTTTTTTATAATTATCCGTTGTAAAGCAAATTGAATATTTTTTCTGACACATTATATCAGAAGAATAAAAAAGTAATAAACACAGTAATATCAGCCTCATTGGTGTAAAAACGGGTAGTAAATCACTTTATTATAAATGATCAATACTCAATTGTGAATAATATTTTTTGGAAGTTCAAAGTAAAATATTGTATTTTCGCATTAACTCGGAAGACTAAATTAATAAAAAACAAACAGCAATGAAGAAAATTTTGACCTTGACACTTGTAGGGATGTTTCTGTCGCTAGTAATTACGGCATGTGGATCATCAAAAGGAGGCGGTGGATGTGACGCTTATGGAAGCACAAATCACGTTGAAAATAATGACTTAGCTTCTAAGTAATTTATTCCCTTTAAAAAATCAAGGTCATCATTGATGACCTTTTTTGTGCATAAAAAAAGCCATCAGTCAGCTGACTGATGGCTTTTTTATATGTTAAAAATTATTTATCAATATATGAGATATCATAATATACAAGATACGATGATGGGAATTTAGGAACTAAAACATAGTTTTCAGTTATTCTAGTTTCTTCACAATTTTCACATTGCGTTACTACAATTTTATAGACTACTGTCCCTAATGTGTTGTCGATAGTTACTTTTCTGTCATATGCAGCATTACACTTCCCTCTTACTGGGTAACATAATACAGTGTAATTTGAATAATTAACTGCTTTTTTAAGCTCTCCAGAAATACTAATTTCAATATCACCAGCATATTTATGGGTGGCATCAATAACGTAATCACCTCCCATATTTGAAGTCATAAAGCCCGATTGAGGATAAAATATAACATCTTGAATGATTGAGCCACCGTTAACATCATCTTTTTCGATGACGCATTTCTTTTTACATGAAGTTGCACCTAAAATCAAAAGCATTGATAATAAAGGCAAGAAAGAGATTAATTTATTCATATTTATTATATTGTTATTGTCAACTTGTTCTGTGCTAATTTATTACTTTTTCTCCAATTAGAGAATTATTTTTTTCTAAGTTCAAAATTTTGACCTAAATATACGCGCCTTACTTGCTCATCTGCGGCTAATTCTTCAGCTGTCCCTGATTTTAAAATACTACCTTCAAATAACAAATACGCTCGATCCGTAATTGAAAGTGTTTCTTGTACATTATGGTCTGTAATCAAAATTCCAATGTTTCTTTTTCTTAAATCAGCAACAATGGATTGAATATCTTCCACAGCAATCGGATCAACTCCGGCAAAAGGCTCATCCAATAATACAAATTTTGGATTAATCGCTAAGGCTCGTGCAATTTCAGTTCTTCTTTTTTCTCCTCCGGAAAGTCGGTTACCCAGGGTTTTTCTAACATGTGTTAAACTGAACTCTTCCAAAAGCCGTTCTAATTTCTCTTTACGCTCAACTTTATTCAAATCAGTCATTTCTAAAATGGCAAGAATATTATCCTCAACACTTAATTTTCTAAAAACGGATACTTCTTGCGGTAAATATCCAATTCCCAGCTGGGAACGTTTGTACATTGGGTAATTCGTGATATCAATATCGTCGAGATAAACTAATCCAGAATCTGGTTTAACTAAGCCAACTATCATATAAAAGGAGGTCGTTTTTCCTGCACCATTAGGGCCAAGCAATCCTACAATTTCTCCCTGATTTACTTCAATAGTCACGCCATTTACAACGTCGCGACCTTTGTAAGATTTTTTAATATGATTTGTATATAGTTTCACGTTAAAATAAAATTAAAAATTTAATGCCCAACGAGCGCGAATTCCCAATGGACTCATTCCTGGATCTAAGTGAGTGATTCTCCAAACCAGATCTATACGACCAACTTTAAAAATATTTTCAATTCCTATTGCTGCTTCAGCATATGGAACAGAGCCAAATAATCTTGTGCCAATAGGTAATTCCATTTCTGCAATATTCTTTACTGAAATAGCTCCATATGTTATTCTTCCAGAAGTAACTAACCTTAATTTAAGCTTTTTAATTAAAGGGATTCTGTCGAAAAACAAACCTTCCCAATGATTTTCTATAAAACCACCAACGTATTTATCCGAAATAAATTCGAAAAAATTCAGCATATTAAAAGTGGAAGTTAATAGCCAATATGATTGATTCCCTTCGTGTACTTTTAAAAATGGATAAGCTGTTCTGCCAAAAACATAACCTGCGTTAGCTCCATAACGAACACGACCTAATATTCCTATTTGACGGTTGTGTTCCATTTGAAATTCGATTTTCTGATAAGTGTAATCACCACCAAATAATCCTTTTACACCAAAAATACCCTGTAAAGAAAAAATTGGGTATTTTGATCTTATCGTTGTTCTATCAAAGGAACCAGATATGAACTCTTCATCTTTTGTCCACCGAATTCGTGCAGTAAATTCACTTGTTCTTATTGTTGTAATAGTGTCGTTGATATTATTAATTGGATTCAAACGAATATAATTCGCGTTACCCAGTGCAGTATATTCTTTCCACTCAAATGCACCGAATAAAATAAAATCTTTATTAATGTCTTTTTCTAATGACATCCCAGCTTTTTTTACAAATGTCAATTTATCTAAAGGTCCCGTTCTGAACAATGTCCCAAAGGTTGAACCCATTGAAGCGGCAGACGGTGAAGCTCCAATTTGTTGAATATCATAATTGTAATAAGTAGTCAACATTCCACGTTTTTTAGGCGTTATATTGTATCTTATCGAAGCACCGTATTTAAATTTTTCATCTAAAAAACCGTAGGCAATTTTACCTCCAAACTCAATTCTTCTGGAGAAATTGTTTGATGTTCTCAATGCTAATCCTATTCTCCAGTTTTCAACAGGATTATAGCTAATCAAATTATAGGCATTTCCTAATTCTATCTTGCCTAAAGGATAATATCCTGTGGACATAAAATAAGTTAGATTTCTAAGAGTTTTAAAAAAGGGGGATTTATCCAGTGAATCGACCATTTGATCTATGCCGGATTCTTGAGGACTAAGCTCAATATGTCTATGTTTGTCCCAATAAACGTCTGATCTTATTTTAGCGCTATCTGCAAATTCGACAGTATTTTCTGATTTGTAAAAAGATTCCGGATGGGCCTCATTAATTTTAAAATTTGTTCTTGAAGAATTTTTCCGACCATAAAAACCATAAGCTTTAGAATTTTTTGTGATGTTAACATCAATAATCATTTTTTCTTGGGTCAACATCCAGACTTCTTTTTCAACCTGATTAAATGTATGTTCGAAATATAAATCTTGTATATAATTAAGATTGGCCCAAGGAGATATCGTGGCAGATATAGATTTAACGGCATAGGTTGTGTCGTGAATCCACATTTCGCCTTGAAAAGTCATATCTCCTGTCCTTTTTGGTGCAAAACGTAATTTATAGCACCATTGGTTATCTATGAAGGTCGAATCCTCTAAATAAAATTTATAAAAATTTCTTGCATAATCCGAAATAGGACTAATAAATGCTCTGTTAAACATGTTGATATTGTTGTCGTAGATGTTAATATCTAGGTACATATCCCCTAAAAATTGATTCAATTGTAGATTTTCGACGCCCGTTATTCGAGTTGCCTCTACAACTTCCTTTTTTTTCTTCGGATTGTTTTTAAAATAGAATCTTGATATAGATTCACTTAAGATTGCAGGTAAAAATAATTTCCCATTTTCAGAAGAATCTAAAAAAGCCATCACTAAATCAAGTCGTTTGACTAAATTCCTTTCTGTAAATTTATCTCCAATATTATTTATATCAAGTTGAACTTTATTGTAAACTTCGTAATCGTAAGAAAGTAATTTTTCTTTATTATTTATATATTTATTTGCGACTACGCGTTTATGTAAAATAGTAGATGGGAATTCATCTGGTGGTTTTACTGTTACTTCTGCAATTTCCCCAATTCTAGTTGCTAAACGGACATTAATTTCTTGATTTGCATCCCGAATTACACTTAAATGTATTGAGATATATCCATTGAAAGAAAACTCTAATGAATCAGTTGCATAATAAGATTCCAAAGAATAGTTTCCTAAAGAATCGGTTAAAGCTCCAATCTTAGAATCACGGAATTGCACTTTAACAAACGGCATTCTTTCACCTGTTTCAGCGTCCCAAACAGTCCCAAATACTCGGGTTTGTTGACTGAGACCATGAAAGGACATTAATAAAAAAAGAAATAAAATGTATTTGTTCATTCTAAAATTAAATCAGTCTAAAGTTAACTATAACAAACGTTGACTAATTTAATGTAGTTAGTCTTTTTTGAGATTTTTTTCAACACGGGATGAAACTATTATCCCGATTTCATACAAAAGAACTATAGGAATGGCTACAATTATTTGAGATATTACGTCTGGCGGAGTTATGGCAGCTGCTAATATCAATACACCAACGATTGCATGTTTTCTGTATTTTTTCAAAAACGCTGGTGTTACGATTCCTAAACGAGTAAAAATATAAGAAATAACGGGTAGTAAAAATAAGAGACCTGAATAGAAAACTGTTGACAGAATTGTGCTTAAATATGAATTTATAGTAAAGATATTTTCAATTTGACCACTTATCTTATAAGTTCCAAAAAACTGTACACATAAGGGAGCTACAATAAAGTAGCCAAAAAGGATTCCGGTAAAAAATAATATACTCACATAAAATATTATTCCTTTGGCTACTGATTTTTCAGAATGTTTTAATCCTGGTTTTACAAATCCCCAAATTTGAGCGAAAATAAAAGGGAATGAGATTACAATTCCCCCCATTATACTCATCATTAGCGCATAACTAAATTGCCCAGACATTGATGTACTTTGAAAACTCACAGGGATTTCTTCAATACAAACACCCATCCACCTGCACATTACTTTGAACGTAATAAACGTGGGTTCTTTCATAGACATGAAAAACGTATTCATTATCCATTCTTGAAACCAAAAAAGTACAGAGGAAACTACAATTATAGAAATTGAAATTTTAACCAGCCTCCATCTTAATTCTTCAAGATGATCCAAAAAAGACATATTTTTATCTTCACTCATATCGAATGCAAAGGTAATCATTCAGCTTTAATCTTGGGGTATTAAAATAATGAGCATGTCAATTTTTTGAAAATAATTTAGATTATATGTAAGAATGACTAATATTAATTATTTGTTGACAAAAGGTTAATTCATAGAACATTTTTATTACCTTAGAGAAGTTTCTAAAAAACTACAATTAATGGCAGAGAATGATCTAAAGAGTGTATTACGTAAATATTTTGGATTCAATAGCTTTAAAGGAGAACAAGAAAGCGTAATAACAAATGTATTAAAAGGAAACAATACATTCGTTATTATGCCAACAGGAGGAGGTAAATCAATGTGTTACCAATTACCTGCCTTGATGTCTGAGGGAACCGCAATTGTGGTTTCTCCCTTGATAGCCTTGATGAAAAATCAAGTAGATGCAATTCGAAATGTAAGTGATAGTGAAGCGGTAGCGCATTTTTTAAATTCTTCGTTGACTAAAACGGAGATAACAAAAGTAAAATTAGACATCCAAGCTGGAAAAACCAAATTGTTATATGTTGCACCGGAATCTCTTACAAAGCAAGAAAATATAGACTTTCTTACATCGGTAGATATTTCATTTTTTGCCATTGATGAAGCACATTGTATCTCGGAATGGGGACATGATTTTAGACCAGAATATAGAAGATTAAGAGAGATATTTGAAAAAATATCGAATGTCCCAATTATTGCTTTAACTGCTACTGCAACGCCAAAGGTTCAATATGATATTCAGAAAAACTTGAATATGTTAGATGCTCAAGTTTTCAAGTCTTCGTTTAATAGAGATAATCTGTATTATGAGATTAGACCGAAAAAAGATGTTGAAAAACAGATCATTAAGTATGTTCGAACGAAGGCAGGAAAAAGCGGAATAATTTATTGTTTAAGCAGAAAAAAAGTTGAAGAACTTTCTGAACTACTTCAGGTAAATGGAATAAATGCTTTACCTTATCATGCAGGTCTTGATGCAAATACGAGAGGAAAACATCAGGATATGTTTTTGATGGAGGATGCAAATATTATTGTTGCAACCATAGCATTCGGAATGGGTATTGATAAGCCAGATGTTCGTTTTGTTATTCATCATGATATTCCAAAATCTTTAGAGAGTTATTATCAAGAAACAGGAAGAGCTGGAAGAGATGGTGGGGAAGGAGAATGTGTTGCTTTTTACAGTTACAAAGATATTGAGAAGCTTGAAAAATTCTTACAAGGAAAACCAATCGCTGAACAAGAAATTGGACGACAATTGTTAAGTGAAATTGTTTCGTATGCTGAAACTTCTGTTTGTAGGAGAAAGTTTATTCTTCATTATTTCGGAGAAATTTTCGATGAAAAAGGGTGTAATGCATATTGTGACAATTGTAAAAACCCTAAAGAAAGAAGGGAAGGCAAGGAATATGTCACAATGTTAATTAATGCAATAAATGACCTTCAAGAAACTCAAAAAGCGAAGCATTACTGTGCGTTCTTGTCAGGAAATTTAACATCAGACATTAAATCCTATAAACATGATGCGATAAAAGGTTTTGGTATTGGTAAAGAAAAAGATGAGCATTTTTGGAATGCGGTTATTAGACAGGTTATTGTTGCTGGTTTAGTTTTCAAAGATATAGAGACATATGGTACGCTTAAATTAACTGATGAAGGGAAAGCCTATTACAAAGAACCAAAATCATTTAGTTTAATCAAAGAGCATGATTTTTCGAATACGGATGACGATGATTCGGATATTATTGACAGTGGAAAAGGTGGCGCTTTTGATGAGGTCTTATATGATATGTTGTTGGATTTACGAAAGTCAATATCAAAGCAAAAAAATATTCCCCCTTTTGTGATTTTCCAAGAACCGTCTTTGAAGGATATGAGTTTTCAATATCCAATTACAATTGACGAACTAACAAATATACAAGGCGTTGGTAATGGAAAAGCAGCTCGATATGGAGAGCCATTCACTGCATTGATTCATCAATATGTTGAAGACAATGAAATAGAAAGACCACAAGATATGGTTGTAAAATCATTGATCAATAAATCTGGTCTAAAAGTTCAATTAATTCATAATATTGACCGCAAATTGCCTTTGGAAGACATTGGTCGAGCACAAGGTAAATCTATTGATGAGGTGATCGATGAGATAGAAGCAATTGTGTCTTCTGGAACACGGGTAAATATCAATTATTACATTGATGATATTCTTGACGCTGATAATCAAGAAGAAATTTATGAATATTTCTCTGAAGCTGAAACAGATGATTTAGATCAGGCAGTTGCAGATTTTGACGGAGATTACACCGAAGAGGAATTACGACTAATGAGAATAAAGTTTATGAGTGAAATGGCAAATTGATAATTGCTATTTTTTCTTTTTAAAAATAATCGAATGTATTTTTGATATTGAATCGGTAAATTCCAAATGCAAATCGGTTTTTGTCAAGGTTAATATTCGATAGTTGTATGTGGAGATTACATCATTGAAAGAATTAATATTTGTAACATCCATATATTCTCCGTCAGGAAAAAGTTGAAAAACCCCACTTTCTATTGTACTTCCTGAAATACTTGGAAATTCAAATGTTAAGTTACAAGAGTATTTGTATGAATCTGTTTCGTTTTCACCAGAATTAAAAATATAGGAGCCTGAACAAACAGCATAATCTGATAGACCTTCAGTATCAGTGAGTTTGTAAGAAGTTATTTCCCATTCTCCATCGATTTTTTTTGAGTTTCTTTTCTGTTTATCACATGACGTGAAGAACATTGAAAAAGCGAATAGAACTAGTATACTTTTTAACATCTATGAACTATTTAAAATACTGATAATGTCATCATTTCTAGACCTGTTTTAAGAGCAAGATTATCGATGTTGAATTTAGGATGATGAACACCATAAATAATCCCTTTTTCTTCATTTCGCACTCCTAATCGGAAAAAACATACTGGAATTTCTTGTGAATAAAAAGCAAAATCTTCTGATGTTAAACGAATAGGCAAATCTTCTACAAAAGCTTCACCCAAATATTCTTGAGCCTTCAATTTTAAACGAGATGTAACTCCTGGATCATTTTCAAGATAAGGATAACCTTTGCTGATTTCAATGTCAACTGTTCCTCCCTGACTTTCAACAATGTGTTTTATTTGAAATTCAATTAGCTTTAATGCTTCAGCTCTCCATTCTTCATTCATTGTTCGGAATGTTCCTTTTAAAATGGCTTTAGATGGGATAATGTTTGTTGCTCCATTTGCTTCGAAATGACCAAATGATAAGACACATGGAGTTTTTGGATCACATTTTCTACTTACTATTTGTTGTAATTGAGTTACAATTGTAGCACCTATGACAATTGGATCTATACATTGATTAGGAGTTGCTCCATGACCACCTTTTCCATTTATTGTTAAATAAATTTCATCACATGAAGCCATATATAATCCTTCTTTAAATCCGACCTTCCCAGCTGGCATATCAGGAAAAACATGTAACGCATACATTTCTTTGACTTCTGGATTGTTTAAAACACCATCCGCAATCATTAATGTTGCACCTCCCGGATTTTTTTCTTCCCCAGGTTGAAAAATAAGTTTTACTGGGCAAGGAAGTAAATCTTTCATTTCGTTCAGTATCTCTGCAACACCTAATAAAATAGCTGTATGAACGTCATGACCGCAAGCATGCATAACACCATTTACAGTTGACTTGAACGATATTTCATTTTCTTCTTGAATTGGTAAAGCATCTAAATCAGATCTCAATCCAATACACTTAGTATCTTCAGCATGGTTGTTATTTCTTATTATTGCCACAACACCAGTTTTCCCTACTTCAGTTTGGTGAGGAATATTTAATCCATTCAAAATAGACGAAACATACTTCATTGTATTGAACTCTTGGTATGAAAGCTCTGGATGTTGATGCAAATACTCTCTATATCCTTTTACTTTGCTGTAAATGGCTGCAGATTTCTCTCGAATAAGATCAGTTATTTCTGACATGCAATTAAAGAATTTAGAATAAAAGTAAGGAAATATTCATGATTACTCTACCATCAAATTACAACCTCGAATATCTGAATTATCAAATCGTCCCATAATTCTGAAAGAATCTCCTTCAATTTTTCCTAAATCTTGAGAAGAAATGAAGCTGCAGCTATATAAATTTGCTAAATCAATAATGTTTATTCCACCGGTTTTTCCATTTTCTAAATAAGAAAGAGGATCGTTCAAATCTCGAATTAATATATTCATCCAAGCGGGTGTCTGAAATAATCCATCCTTATCACTATATGCTTGTGAAAGTAATTCAGTCATCCCATATTCAGAACTTATAAATGGAACTTTTAGACCTGTGATTAGAAGATTGTGAAGTTCTTCTTTAGTCAATTCTTTTCGTCTTCCTTTCATACCACCAGTTTCAATAATAAATGCCTCCGAAAGATCTAAATTCTTTTCGGCAAGATCCAGCAATGCATATGAAACACCAAAAATCACTATTTTTTTTCCAGACAAAATAGCACTAGAATATTTCTCTTCTATGACGTCTGGCTTATTCAGTAAAAACCCAGAAAGTTGAGACATACTTTGATTGATCAAGTGATTAACCATATAAATCAGACTTGAATTCCCTTGTTCGAGATAACTTGGAAGTAAAGCCAAGATAACTTGTTCTTCAGGATTTCCAATAAATTTCCGATAGGTTTCTAAGAAAGAACGCTCATAAATTTCTGTGTCTAACAGTAAATGTTTACTTCTGTTTTCGCCAGTTGTTCCACTGCTGTAAAAGGTGTGTTCTACTTTTTTAATAGAATTGCTCCTTATTTCATGTGTTTTGAAAAATGATATTGGCAAAAAGGGAATTTCGGCAATATTTCGAGGTGTTTTTTTTAATACGTTTTTGCAAAATTGATTGTAAACAGGGCAATTTTCAAATTGAAATTGAAAAGTTTCTAATGCTATTCTATTGAAATCTGCATTTGAGTTAATTGAAAAAATTTGATTTTCAAGAAGCATGATTTAATCAATGGTTGATGTTCTGAACTTCTTGAGGGTCGTGTTTATATCTAAATATGATTGCAAATACAATCGCTACAATAAAAGAATACAATGCAAATATCATCCAAATAGTTGTCCAATCTTCTTGCTTTGTCTCAACATTAGTATATAAATCAATTACAAACCCACTTCCATAAGCGCCAATAATTGCACCTAAGCCATTGGTCATTAACATGAATAATCCTTGTGCGCTTGAACGGATAGATGGATTAGCTTCTTTTTCAATGAAAAGTGATCCTGAAATATTGAAAAAATCGAATGCCATTCCATAAATTACCATTGATAAGCTCAGGAAGATGAAACCACTTCCAGGATCTCCAATTCCAAAAAAAGCAAATCGAAGCACCCACGCAAACATACTCATCAACATTACCTTTTTTATTCCAAAGCGTTTTAAAAAGAATGGGATGGATAATATGAACAATGCTTCTGAGATCATTGAAAAAGATAAAAACATCAAGGAATGTTTTACAGCAAATGAATCTGCATATTTTGTAGAGAAATCTCTTAAAAATCCATCGCCCCACATATTTGAAATTTGTAATACGCAACCTAAAAGCATTGAGAAAATAAAGAAAATAACGATTTTCTTCTTTCTAAATAAAACAAAAGCATCTAAGCCAAGCGATTGTATCAAAGTTTTTTTGTTTTCGCTTTTCTCAGGTCGACAGGATGGAAGCAGAAATGCAAAAACACCTAAGAGAAGCGAGGCTCCACCACTGACGTAATATTGATTAGGTGAAATTCCCCAGTCGAAAAAGTCTACAAACCAGGCGGCTAAAATGAAGCCGACAGTTCCCCAAACACGAATTGGAGGAAACACTTTAATAATATCAAAATTGTTTTTTTCTAACAAGGCGTATGAAATAGAGTTTCCTAACGCTATTGTTGGCATATAAAACATAGAAATTAAAAAGACAATTGGATAGAATGAATTGAAGTCTTTTAAATTGAACAACACAATCATTAATCCAGCAAGTGAAAGATGGCAAATTCCCAATAGTTTATTTGCGCTTAACCATTTGTCGGCAATGATTCCAACAATTGCAGGCATGAACAAAGATGCAAACCCCATTGTTCCGTATACGGCACCAATTTGAATCCCAGAGAATTTAAGATTTACGGCTAAATAAGCTCCAGTCGAAAGCAACCATGCTCCCCAAGAAAAAAACTGCAGAAAGTTCATTATAATCAAACGATTCTTTATTGAAAACTGCATAGGTAAGTAGATTTAGCTGGTTCTTTTATTGATTTCGTCTCGAATTCTTGATGCTAATTCATAATCTTCATCATTAATTGCATCGTTGAGTTGATTTTCTAATTCTTCTAAGTTGAGACTCGTTAAAGTACCTTCAGGTTGAATTGTTTCATCATCATCATCGATAGAGAAATCATCATCTTTGGTTTGATTTTCATCCATCAAAATTCCTGCACTTGACAGTATATTTTCAAAGGTAAAAATAGGACAATTGAAACGAACTCCAATTGCAATTGCATCAGATGTTCTTGCGTCGATTTCTGTTACTTGACCTTCACGTTCGCAGATTATTTTAGAATAAAATATTCCTTCAATTAGATTGTAAATAACAATTTCTTTTACTCCAATTGAAAAAGCTTGAGCAAAATGTTTGAATAAATCGTGTGTTAATGGACGAGTAGGTGTCATTTTTTCCAACTCGATCGCTATGGCCTGAGCTTCAAAACCACCAATAATAATTGGTAATTGTCTTTTTCCTCCAGATTCAGCTAATACCAATGCATATGCACCAGATTGTGTTTGACTGTATGATAAACCAGCAATATCAAGTTTTATTTTATCCATCCTTCCTTCAATACCTCAAAATTCACTAAAAAATTAGGGAAGTTTTCGCTTCCCTAAAATAATTTATTAATTGTAAAAATACTATTTCTATTGATAATTTTATTGTCCAGATACTTTGAATTTTTTAACTGCTTCTGTCAGACGAGGCAAGACTTCAAAAGCATCACCAAGAATCCCATAATCAGCTGCCTTAAAGAAAGGTGCTTCTGCATCAGTATTTATAACAACAATAACCTTTGAACCATTAACTCCAGCTAAATGCTGAATTGCTCCAGAAATGCCTATCGCAATATATAAGTTTGGTCGAATTGCAACTCCGGTCTGTCCAACGTGCTCATGATGAGGTCTCCAACCTATATCCGCAACAGGTCGTGAACAAGCTGTCGCCGCACCTAATGCAGTTGCAAGATCTTCTACCATTCCCCAGTTTTCTGGACCCTTCATTCCTCTACCAGCTGAAACAACCAATTCTGCTTCAGGAAGTGGAATTTCTCCTTCGGGTTTTTTAGTACTTAATACTTTAATTAAACTTGAAGATGCATTTGATGAAAAACTTTCTACAGCGCAATTATTCCCGTTTTCTTCTGGTTGAAAACTATTCGGTAATAATGAAATGATTTTAACCGATGAATTTACTTTAACAGATCCAAAAGCTTTCCCCGAAAACACATTCACTTTTACAGTTCCATCCGCTGCTGGTAATTCAATTGCTCCTGAAATCAACCCAGCTTTTAATCGAACTGATAAACGTGGAGCAACCGCTTTTGCAGTTAGATCATGAGAGAAAATAATTGTCGTTGCTCCAACAGAATCAGCTGCAGAAGCAATCAATTGAGTTAATTGTTGATCATCATTCCCTTGGATAGAACGGTCAACAAGAACTTTGTTTGCACCATATTTACCCAAAGTTGCTAATGAAGAATCATCAGCAGAACCTGAAGTAATTACGGTTAAATTTCCTCCTAATTTTTTGCCATAGCTTACAGTTTCTAAGGCAGATTTGTGCAAACCACTGTTACTATTTATATATACTAAAACTGACATAATTTATTTTTTTGTCGGTAAGACTAATTTCTAATTAAATAACTTTCGCTTCGTTGTGAAGTAATGCTACAAGTTCATCCATGTTCATTGGATCAATCATCTTACAAGACGACTTAGCATTTGGCATTGTGTAATTAACGTATGTTGTTAAAAGCTCAACTGACACAGGAGCAACAACTTGAAGTGGTTTTGTTCTTGCGGCCATAATTCCACGCATATTTGGAATACGTTGTTCCGCCATTCCTTTTGCACATGAAACTACAGCAGGTAATGATACTTCTACAACTTGAAGTCCGCCAACTATTTCTCTTTCCAAAGTTAATGTAGAACCATTGACATCTAATTTTGACGCCAATGAAACAAAAGGCATATTTAATGATTCAGCAATCATTCCAGCTACTTGAGAACCATTATAATTAATAGTTTCTTTTCCTGTTAATACTAAATCAAAATTATTGGATTTTGCATATTCTGCAATTTGAACAGCTGTATAATAAGCATCAGTTGGATCAGCGTCAATTCTAACTGCATCATCTGCACCAATTGCCAATGCTTTTCTTATAATAGCGTCATCTGCAATTGGTCCAACAGTAATAACTGTCACGTCACCACCCAGAGTTTCTTTTATTTCAAGTGCTCTAACCAGGGCGTACCATTCATCATAAGGGTTTATTATATATTGAACACCATTCTCATCGAACTTTGTGTTTTGATCTACAAATGCAATTTTTGAAGTTGTATCTGGGGATTTACTGATACATACAAGTATTTTCATTTTTCTTTGTTTTCTATACGTGCACAAATTTAAACAAATATTTACGATGTGTTTTCTGAAAATCAAAAGTTTTTAAGTTTAGAATTAATAACTGTTATTTCTTTCTATTTTATTATTTTTGGCAACCCTTACGGGAAATAATTAGAGATAATATGAAAACAGTTCAATTTAGAGAAGCTTTACGCGAAGCTATGTCAGAGGAAATGAGACGAGATGAGTCTGTGTTTTTAATGGGTGAAGAGGTTGCTGAATATAATGGAGCTTATAAAGTTTCTCAAGGAATGCTTGATGAATTTGGATCAAAAAGAGTGATCGACACACCAATTGCTGAATTAGGTTTTACTGGAATTGCTGTTGGAGCTTCTATGAATGGATTAAGACCTATCGTAGAATTTATGACTTGGAACTTCGCTATTTTAGCTGCCGATCAAATTATTAATAGTGCAGCAAAAATGTTGCAGATGTCAGGTGGTCAATATTCTTGTCCCATTGTTTTTAGAGGAGGAAATGGCCCTGCTGGACAATTAGCGGCAACACACTCTCAGAGTTTTGAGGCATTTTATGCGCATGTACCAGGCTTAAAAGTTATCACGCCTTCAAATCCATATGATGCAAAAGGTCTATTAAAAGCAGCGATTAGAGATAATGATCCAGTTGTTTTTTTGGAATCGGAAAAAATGTATGGTGACAAAGGTGAAATTCCAGAAGGTGAATACATTATTCCAATTGGAGTTGCAGATGTTAAAAGAAAAGGAACAGACGTTACTATAGTAACTTTTGGGAAAATAATTAAAGTTGCATTTGAAGCAGCTGCTGTTTTAGAAAAAGAAGGTATTTCAGTTGAAATAATTGATTTGAGAACTGTTCGACCTATTGATTACGCATGCGTTGTAGAATCAGTGAAGAAAACTCATCGATGTGTTGTTGTTGAAGAATCTTGGCCTTTAGCTTCTATCTCTTCTGAAATTGCTTACCATTTACAACGTTATGCTTTCGATTATTTAGATGCGCCAGTTATGAGAGTGACTCAAACGGATACACCGTTTGCTTTCTCGCCAACATTAATAGATGAAGCGTTGCCAAATGTGGATAGAATTATCAAGGCGGTTAAAAGCACGTTGTATAGGAATTAAGATTTGATTAAAGAAATATTTTAAACTCTTGTTGTTATTTCAGCAAGAGTTTTTTGTTTAAAATTAAATCGGCATTGATGTTGTTAAAAGTAGTTAAATAGCCTAGGATTTTTAGCATTTGAAAAGATGTAAACATCAATATGTGAAAAAACTTAACTTTTTTTTTATAACCTGTAGGAATTTAAAATTAAATAGATATCTTTGCACCCCTCAAAGTGCGTTTGGGGTATTTTATATATTATTAAAAATTAAGAGTATTTTATGCCAACTATACAACAATTAGTTCGCAAAGGAAGAACAGCGGTAGTCAAGAAGAGTAAGTCTGCCGCACTTGATTCATGTCCACAGCGTAAAGGTGTGTGTGTAAGAGTTTACACAACCACTCCTAAAAAACCGAACTCGGCTATGAGAAAAGTAGCAAGGGTGCGTTTGACTAACGGAAAGGAAGTCAATGCTTATATCGGTGGTGAAGGTCACAATTTGCAAGAGCACTCATTAGTACTAGTACGTGGAGGAAGAGTAAAAGATCTTCCAGGTGTTAGATACCACATTGTACGTGGAGCTGAAGATACTGCTGGTGTTGAAGGAAGAACACAACGTCGTTCTAAGTATGGAACGAAAAGACCTAAACAAAAATAATTATAGCTTTTAAGACATGAGAAGAAGAAAAGCCAAAAAGATTGCGATTCTACCAGATCCAAAGTTTAAGGATGTTGTGGTGACAAAGTTCGTTAACAATTTAATGTACGACGGAAAAAAGAATTTAGCATTTAAGATATTCTATGATGCAATTGAAATCGTAGACAAGAAAATCGAAGACCAAGATGGATTAGATGTTTGGAGAAAAGCATTGGAAAATGTTACTCCAAGTGTTGAGGTTCGTAGCCGCCGTGTTGGTGGAGCGACTTTCCAGATTCCAACTGCTGTTCGTGAAGACAGAAAATCATCTTTAGCTATGAAATGGTTGATTAGTTACTCTCGTAGACGTAACGAAAAAACAATGGCTGGGAAATTAGCTTCTGAAATCATCGCTGCTTCGAAAGAAGAAGGTGCTGCATACAAGAAGAAAGAAGATACTTTAAGAATGGCTGAGGCAAACAAAGCTTTCTCACATTTTAGATTTTAATAGAAATGGCTAGAGATCTAAAATATACTCGTAACATCGGAATTGCTGCACATATTGATGCAGGGAAAACTACAACGACTGAACGTATTCTTTATTATGGTGGTGTAAGTCATAAAATTGGTGAAGTACATGATGGTGCTGCAACAATGGAC
>VFKM01000008.1 GCA_009885545.1 Flavobacteriales bacterium | reverse complement strand
ATTAAAACTGTAACACCACCATCACCACGTAGGCTGATTTTTCCTTCTTGATCCACTTGAACGGATGGTATATTATTCAATACATCGTTGGCTGTCCCGCCTTTTACAGATAAATCTTCGGCAACATTGTAAACCTTCTTATCGATACCGATTTTAAGCAAATCTATTTCTCCGACAATTTTCACTTCTTGCAACATTTTAGAATCACCTAATTCCATTTTGATGGTTCCAAGGTTCGCTACTTTCATTACTGTTGAAATCTTGATATCATTCATGATTAACGGTGCATAACCTGTAAATGTGATTTTAGCATAAAAATTCCCAACAGGTAGATTTTCAAGTGTGAACTTTCCATCTATATCAGAGAAAATTCCAGCTACGATAGAAGAATCTTTGACGGAGAACAATCGAAATGAAACATATTCCAAAGGCGTATCTTTCGCTTTATCCAAAATTTTTCCAGAAACAATTCCATCACCAACCCCTTTACCTGGTTGAGTATAAGCAAAATAATGTACGCAAAAAATGGAGAGAAATAAAATAAGGTTTTTCATCAATATTCTGATTTAATAGTCTTTAAAATAAAATAGGAGAGAATACTTGTGCCGATGGCAATATAGCCAATTATTTCAAAGTTAAAATATTTACCAGTGGCATCTTGTGTTAGGATCCAACTACCTAAAAGTACTGCAATTCCACTAGCCAATTGCTGCACAGCGGAACGAATACTCATAAATCCGCCTCGTTCGAACGGCGCAGCAGTACTGATAACTAAAGCAGTTCCCGGAATATTGCGACCCCCAGCGAAAATAAAAAATCCTGAAGTCGCTAAAAGTACCAAGGGCATTGGGTTCTCCCCCATTGCCGTTATAAACCCAATTGGGATGCAAGAAAGTAACATCATGATTAAAAAGATGCGCATTTGCCCGAAACGGTCAGATAAATATCCTATAAATGGATTGGTAATAAACGTCAATATTCCACCAAAGAAATACATCCATACCAGTTCTCTCTTTTCGAAACCAATGTTGTGTTCGACATAATCTGCTAAATATGGAATAATAGCAAATTGACCGAAAAGAATCGTACAAGAAAAAACCAAGGCTTTTATTTGGTTTCTGTTTTTAGGAATTCGTCTTAAGATCTCCCACGATTTAACTGTTTTTGCTTTAACCAAATGTTCTTTCATTCTCGGTAAAACTAAAGCTACCATTATCAAGGTTAACATGGATAAACCAACTATAAAAAAGAAAGGCATGTGCCAATTCCATTTTAAACCAATATAGATTCCTAAAGGAATTCCGAGAGCAGCCGCAGTTGAAAAACCAGCCATTACAATACCTGTTGCTTTTCCTCGATGCTCTGGAGGAATTACATCTCCAACAATTGCAAGAACAACAGCAGAAATAACACCACCAAAAAATCCTGCAAAAATGCGCGCAAATACGAGGAATTCGTATGTTTCAGCGATTCCACAGAGGAACGTTCCAAAAATGAAAAGCGCATATAAAACAAATAGAAAGCGTTTTCTATCAAATTTATCAATTACAAAAATGCTTAGGATACCCGCAATAAAAGCACTGAACAAATAACTTGAAATGATTACACCCCATTGATTATCGTCCATATATAATGCTGCTTTTATCGTTGAGGACAAAGGCATTAAAATCATGGATTCAATGATATTTGTAAAGACTACAAGTGCTAGAATGGACATCCATCCTATTTGTTTTTTTGTCATTTAAGCGAATTTAAATTCAATTGGATTACTGATTATTTTAGCAACAGGACAACGGTTTGAAACATCCAACAAACGTTTCACCTGTGCTTCTTCCAATTGATTTTCGAAGCTAATTTTCTTTATAATTTCCACTCCTGTCTCCAAGTAATTCATCGTTAAATCAATAGAGATATTCCCAGTATTCCATTCTTTACGTTGAGCAACCATTCTAACCGTAATAAGAATGCAACTTGCGAGTGATGAAAGAAACAACTCTGTTGGTTTCGGCCCTTCGTCCTTACCTCCAAATTCTATTGGCTCATCTGCGAACCAAACATGTGCAGAAGTGCGGTTTTCAACTGTAAAATCATGATTTATACTTGCTGAAAGTTTGATTGAATCATTCATATACTTTCCGAGTCTTATCTAGTAAATCACTCAGAGTATTTGCTTCTTCATCCGTTAGACTAGCATTAATCAGTGCATTTATATCAAGATTCTTGTCTATTTCAGATAAAATGTCTAATCCTTTCTGAGCAATTTTAACATAAACAACGCGTCGATCTTTGTCGCAACGGATTCGTTCAATCAATACTTTGTCAATCAATTTATCCATCAATCTCGTTGTATTTGGAGATTTCTCAATCATTCGATCTTTTACCGTGTTCACATTTATAGCTTCACCTGCTCCTCTTAAAATACGCAAAATATTAAATTGTGGCATAGTTAATTCGTACTCATTCATCTTATTTTGCTGGATATTACCCAAAAAATTCGACGTAAAACGAATATTAATAATTGCCTTTTGCTGAGGAGATTTAAATTTTGTTTGAAGTGCGTCACCAATTTTCATGGCGTAAATTTAGTTACCGTGGTAATATTTTCAAAGGAAAATGAGTTATATTTTGAAATATGCTTTTAGAAAAATCAAATCGGACTAGCATTTCTGATTATTTCAGATTTTATTTCTTTTATACTGACCAATAAAATCTGGGAAAAAAAATCATTCCAATGTGTTAATAATGCAACTAATCTCTATAATTGTGTAACTCCTTATTTTTAATATCTCGTCAGCTTTGTAGAATATATTTATTTGTGAGAATCCTTTTAGTGGAGTCAATTCCGATTTGTCAGATTGGCATTGTGGGCATCGGGAACATAGAACTTTTCCAATCTTCTTTCTATGACCAACGAAATGGTAGACGAGCCTGTAACCCATAAATCAGTACACTTTCACTGAATGGATTTTTACAATTATGATGCATTAATAATTAAAAACAAATCTGTACTTGTGAAAGAACTTGAAGATTATAGTTGGTTTCCACCTTTATTAAGAAATTTTCAAGTGGAATATATTGGATTAGTTGTCGCTAAATTAAATATCTATGAATTATTTATAGACCATCTTCAAACATTACCTCAACCCATGCAAACCATGACAGATCTTTGTTCTGGAAGCGGTGAACCCGCAATAAGTATTTTCAGAAAAAGTGGATGTTTTACACATCTTACGCTCAGCGATAAATTTCCGATTTCTTTAAAATTGAATGATGAACAAATCTCTGATGAAATTCAAAAAATAGATGTCATGAAAATGGAATTCAAACATGGTATATGTTATACGATGTTCAATTCATTCCATCATTTTAAGGATGCAGAAAAATTAAAAATTATTGAAAAAATTCAAAAATCTGGTTCAGAGGCATATATTGTTGAGATTCTCCAACCAACTTTTAT